>CAVJMX010000185.1:0-2007 GCA_963650795.1 Bacteroidales bacterium H4 | reverse complement strand
GCTGGCAGAACAGGTTGATAGACAAGGCATCGGTTCAATTCCGGTTGACTACCAAACAGAAAGATACCATATCCCAAAAGGATGCGGTGTCTTTTTTTATTGTGAGAAAGGAGATGATCAGATGGCGAATCTGAGAGGGAAGATGAAGAAATTACAGACTGCGCTGGTAAAGCGTGGAATGATTATAAAGATAAACCAGCGCCAGTTCTACTCCGAGGATCAGAACCGGATGATCACCTCGTACAGCATCCTTACCCCAGTGGAGTGCTACTACCCGGGCAAGGAAGAGTGGAAGACCAAAGAATATGAGATACTGAAGACCTGTTCTATGGTGGATGTGATATTCTGCCTACTGGATATTTATAAGGCGGTGAGCGGATGACGAAGAAACTGACACCAAAGCAAAAGGCTTTTGCGGATGAGTATATAAAGAACGGCGGGAATGGCACGGATGCCGCCAGAAGAGCGAAATATAAGTGCCCGGAACAGCAGGCAAAAGAGAACCTACGGAAACCGTTAATCGCAGAATATATAGCCGCTCAGATGGAGCGCATCGAGAAGGAGCAGCACCGGGACATTATGTCCCTGGCAGACATCCAGGAGCGCCGTAGCAAGATCGCCAAGGGCGAGATTGTGGATGGGCTGGGCTTTGCCCCGGACTTCTCTGATCAGCTAAAGGCTATGGATGGACTGGAAAAGGCTCTGACGATTGCAGAGAAACAAAGGGTGGAACGTGAGGAAAAGGAGAGGCGCGAGAAAGCACCACTGTGGACGGTACCAATCATGGACATCACTTCGGACTTCGTGGAGATTTATCGAACTGTGCATGAAGCATTCGCAGGTGAGATAGACATCCATGAGATCATCTCCAAGGGCGGACGAGGATCCATCAAGTCGAATTTCTGGGGGAATGTAGCGTATGAGACCATACGGCAGGACCCGCAGGCTCATGTGGTGTATACCCGACGGTATAAGGTTGATCTGCGCAGTTCTGTCTATAACCAGTTTTTAAAGACGGTGATCCGGTACAATGATTTGGACAACTGGGACTTTAAGCAGTCCCCTATGTGCGCGGTATATAAGCCCACCGGTCAGATAGTTATGTTCGTGGGTGCGGACAAGCCGATTTCCTTGAAATCGTTCAACGTGCCGTTTGGTTATGTGAAGCTGCTGATCCACGAGGAGTGTGATGAGATGGCGGGCGTGGAGCAGATGGATAACATCGAGGATACTTTCCTGCGATCGGACACGCCGGCACTGGACATTAAGATTTTCAATCCACCGAAATCGAAGAACAACTTCATGAATCAGTATGTCGAGGAGTGCAAGACAAAGCCGCATACCCGGATCTGCCATAGCTACTACTATAACGTGCCGGTTAAATGGCTGGGCGAGAGATTCTTCGAGCGTGCGAAAGAATTTAAGGTTCGTAAGCCGCTTTATTACCGAAACAACTATCTGGGAGAGGTAACCGGTACTGGTGGTGGCATCTTCGATAATGTGGAAGAGAGAACCATCACAGATATGGAAATTGAGAACATGCCGTTCTTCTATCATGGTTTGGACTTTGGATTCGAGCACCCGCAGACCTTCGAGAAAGCATACTACGATGATGAGACGGATACGCTGTACTGCGTGGCGGAAGTGTTCGCTAAGAAGTGCAAGAACAGCGTGTTTGCCCGGAAAATTAAGCAGTATATTACGGAAGAGATTATATGTGACTCCGCCCGACCGGATGCTATCGCAGAATTGCAGGACTGGGGATTCAACGCAATCGGTGCAAAGAAACGCTGGGGCTCCGGCAAGGGCAGAGACTACTGCTGGGAGTGGCTGCAGCAGACGACGAAGATCGTGGTGGATCCGGAGCGCTGCCAGAATCTTGCGCATGAGCTGACGACACTGGAACATGAGCAGCTGAAAGACGGAACGTTCTCCGATGCTTATCCGACACTGGGAGAGGACTGTGTGATGGCTTTGATCTACGGTCTGAACCGTGTGATTATGGAG
>CAVJMX010000184.1:0-2215 GCA_963650795.1 Bacteroidales bacterium H4 | reverse complement strand
GCAGGAGAGTATCCACTGTATTATGATGCGGTAAATGAAAAAGGACTTGGCATGGCGGGGTTAAATTTCCCGGGAAATGCCGTCTACAATAAGATTCAGGAAGGCAGAGACAATATCACCCAGTTCGAGTTCATTCCCTGGATCCTGGGGCAGTGCGCCAGTGTCCGGGAGGCGAGAGTATTATTATCTCATATCAACCTGACGGACACTCCCTTCAGTGACAGATTCCCTGTCTCCCCCTTACACTGGATCCTGGCAGACCGAGAGGAAGCCATCACCATCGAATCTGTGCAGGAAGGATTGAAGATCTATGACAACCCGGTAGGCGTTTTGACGAACAACCCGCCCTTCGACAAGCAGCTGTTTGGGCTGAACAATTACAGCTACCTGTCCCCGGAACAGCCCGTGAATCATTTTTCCAAAGATTTGAACTTAAACCTCTACAGCCGTGGCATGGGAGCTATGGGTCTGCCAGGTGATCTATCCTCCGCCTCCCGTTTTGTCAGGGTGGCATTTACGAAAATGAATGCCCTGTCCGGTCCTTCGGAGTCTGAAAGCGTCAGCCAGTTCTTCCATATATTAGGAAGCGTGGAGCAGACCAGAGGGTGTTGTAAGTTAGAGAACGGCAAATACGAAATC
Source organism: Bacteroidales bacterium H4 (assembly GCA_963650795.1). Classification (GTDB taxonomy): domain Bacteria; phylum Bacillota; class Clostridia; order Lachnospirales; family Lachnospiraceae; genus Acetatifactor. The sequence goes on along the minus strand of CAVJMX010000184.1, from coordinate 1,576 downwards.
ACGATCTATACTTCCTGTTGCAATGCAGACAGAGGAATTTACTATTATACGACCTATGAAAATCATCAGATCACAGCGGTGGACATGTACCGCGAGAACCTGGACGGAGATACGCCGGTGCATTATCCCCTGGTGCAGGGAGAACATATTTTACTGCAGAATGCAGCAGATACCACGGAGGAAAATCTGTAAATGGATGTACAGAGAGAACAACAGGAAAAACAGACCGATAAAGTAGTGTCCGGCTTCGCTTTTTATTCCGAGAAGGATGCCAGACTTGCGGAGCAGGAACGGCAGAAGATCGCCTATCTCGATAAACGCATTGACCGTGCAGACATCGAATCAGTTCTTGCTATCTATAAAAAAGCGTTGGAAGACCGGGTGTTCCGTACCCCGGTGGGGTTGGAGTACCTCAGAGAACTGCAGGGAGAACTGCGGGAACGGGAAGCGGAACTGGGAGAAGAGATTCCGCCCATTCCTCTGTGGACGAATTTCGCCGATGTCAGGACGAAGGCATCTCCGGCGAGAAGACGGATCCAGCCGGTACCGGAAGAGGACAGCAAAAAAGCTGTTTTTCACCTGTCAGTGATCATGAATGTCGTGATGATCGTGGCAATTATTGCCATGTTTATTATTACATTGAACTCCGATCAGCCCAATATTCTGAATTATGAGAGAAATCTTCAGAATAAATACGCTTCCTGGGAACAGGAACTGACCGAAAGAGAGCAGACGGTACGGGAGAAGGAGAGAGAATTACATATAGAAAATTCAGTAGAAAATACAGAGACGGAAGTTTCACAAAATTGACATAATTACACGCTATGATAGTACTATCTTAAGATCGGAAGGTGAGGGTGTATATGGACAGATTGAAAATACTGGTAGTGGATGATGAGAGCAGAATGCGTAAGCTTGTCCGGGATTTCCTGGTCAAGAGCAATTTTGATGTGCTGGAAGCCGGAGACGGCGAGGAAGCACTGGATATTTTCTATAAAGAAAAAGACATTGCGCTGATTATTTTGGATGTCATGATGCCGAAAATGGACGGCTGGCAGGTATGCCGGGAGATCCGTGTGAACTCCAAAGTACCTATTATCATGCTGACAGCCCGCGGAGATGAGCGAGACGAGCTCCAGGGATTCCAGCTGGGTGTGGATGAGTATATTTCCAAGCCCTTCAGCCCCAAGATCCTGGTAGCCCGGGTGGAAGCCATCCTGCGCAGAACGAACCAGCTGGGAGCGGACGAAGCATTGATCTGTGGCGGCATCACGGTGGACAAGGCTGCTCACCGCGTGATCATAGACGGAAAAGATGTGGATTTGAGCTACAAGGAATTTGAACTCCTGACTTATTTTATGGAAAATAAGGGAATTGCCCTGTCCAGAGAGAAGATATTGAATAACGTCTGGAATTATGATTACTTCGGAGATGCCCGTACCATTGATACCCATGTGAAAAAGCTGCGCAGCAAAATGGGTGAAAAGGGAGATTTGATTAAAACAATCTGGGGTATGGGCTATAAACTGGAAGCGGATGAAACATGAGAAAACATTCCATTAAAAGACAATTTGCG
>CAVJMX010000183.1:0-2298 GCA_963650795.1 Bacteroidales bacterium H4 | reverse complement strand
CTTCTCTCCTCATCCGCTCTGCCAAGCACCGTTCCGCCCAATCCGCCGTTGTAGCATTTTAAGCCCGTCTTGTCCTGCAGCTTTGCGGCGATGGATGTCTCGTCCCGGCACAAGCCGTAGACACTGTCTCCCAGGAACACCACATCATAGGGAATCCTCTGATACTCCCGATCCCCCGGGAAAAACAGCAACAGCAGTAAAAGGAACAGCACAACAGCAATTATACTATATATAATTTTTACTCTGCTAATTTCTTTCTTCTTCATAAATCCGGCAAAGTTCCTCTGCGATTCTGATGGCTCCATTACCATCTATCAGATGACGTTCCAGACCGCTGTAACGCTCCCGCAGTCTTTTACTTTTCATCAACTCCGTCATATATTCCACAATCCGCCCCGGCATAAGATCACCTTCTGTCAGATAATTTCCGCCGTAACAGGTGATTTTTTTCTGATAAAATGTCTCTACGATTTTCTCCTGGTTGTCCACAAAAGAGAAACTGATCATAGGAACTCCTACCGCAGAAAGCTCATACATCGTAGAACCGCCCGCCGTTATAGCGATATCGCATTCTTTCATCAGTTCCGACATCCGGCTTACATTACGATGCACCCGGATTCTCTCATCCTCCTGTGCCATGCGGCACAATTCTTCATAATGTGGGTTAAAAATTCCACTGACCACATGAAATACAGCAGGTATCTCCTTCGGCACTGCCCGCAGAATCTGCCCCGCCAAATCATATCGATCACTTCCTCCGGTGGTCAGAAGAACCGCCTCCACTTTCTCCCGCACAGTATATTCCACATTACGGAATTCCGGTCTGAGAGGTGCATAATGCACTCCCATCAGGCTGTGTGCCGGCTCCGGCTGATAGAGACTTTTATCTCCATATATATTATAATTGATGATCATACTCACCGGATACGAGCGAAAGCTTTTATCATCGATATAAGCGGTCCAGACCCGCTCTGTCAACTGTTTCAGATAATGGTCCGAGACATAATAGCTGTCCACCAGCAGGACATCCGGATGTTCTTCCGTCATCGCTGCCTCCAACGCCGGAAGTTCCTCCTCCATACGGTCGTACCGGGTATGCAGAATTCTTACCTTTTTATCTCTGCTTTTTACCAGTTTGACCGCTCCGTCATCCGCCATGACAAAACACACCTGTACACCTACTGTCTCCAGCGCCTCTGCAATAGCGAGACATCGCATCACATGACCGGTTCCTATATACTCATTGCCGTCCGCGCGGATCCACACTTTCATCAGTTGTTTCTGTCCTTCCCTGTTGCCTTTTCATAAGCTCTTTTAAAATCGGCAATTTTCATATTCCAGTCAAAATCTACTTCTTCCCGGATCGCATCCAGATCCTTCATTCTATGGTAAGTAGCTTTTCCGATCTGTCTTCTGGGAATAATGCTGCCATCCCTGATCTGCTGCCAGTTCTCCCGAAACAGTGTCTCCATCTCCCGGATCAAGGTTTCATAAGTAGAGGAAAACGACTCTCTCTCCTCATCAAAAAACAGTTCCTTCTGACATAAAATATCTCCCTCATCCAGTCCTGCACTCATAAGGTGGATGGTCACTCCCTTTGGAGTATCCTCCAGAAAGCTGAAAAAATTAGGGCTGGAGCCACGGTTATATGGGAGATAAGAAGTATGCAGATTAATTACTCTGCCAGGCATCAGATCCAGCACTTCCTGCGGAATAATATGGCGATAATTAAAGCTGATCATCAGAGACGGCTTCATCTGCGCGATCATCTCCGCTGTCACCTTATTTTCGATCCGGTATACCTGTTCTCCCTGTTCCTTCAGCCACCGGTACAGACCATCTGTATTCGTGTTGTTGGTCAGGAACAGAATGCTTCCCTTCTCCAGAGCCTCAAAAGTAAGTGGTGTCCCTCTCTCCATGGCATGATCCGTCCGCATCCCCAGGACGTCTTTCCAATATTTCGGCTTAATACCGTAACCGGGGCGGATGATCCGGATATTTTCCTCCGTAAGCTCCGCTCCTGTGGGAATATCCTTCACCGCAAAAATAGATCTGCGGAATACCCGGCTGCTTTCCTCCTGCTTTTCCACGCCGTAGGTCGGCGTTCCCAGTGCAGCTTCCACATTGCGGATATCCTGCACCATCTGTTTATATTCTTCCGGCGTCATAGAGAAAGAAGCATCTGGATTCTCGATCTCACGGCTTAAGCAGAAATGTTTTTCAATTACGGAAGCTCCCAGAGCCACGGCAGTAACAGCGCTCATGGAGCCCATGGAGTGATCCGACAGACCTATGGGC
>CAVJMX010000182.1:0-2583 GCA_963650795.1 Bacteroidales bacterium H4 | reverse complement strand
AGGAGGTAACAGAAATGGACAGACAGGAAATGAAACAGAGAAAAATGATGGGAGCAATCCTTCCGGGCAACAGCACGGTAGAGCTGAAAGAGTTTGATATACCGAAGCCCGGACATGGACAGGTCGTGATCAAAGCGATGGCTACGACGATCTGTGGAAGCGATATCCGCTGTATCTACAGAGAGCACGTAGGCAAGGGACCGGAAGGCTATATCCCTGGCACAGTGGCAGGTCACGAGCCCTGCGGTCTGATCGTGGAAGAGGGCGAAGGACTGAGAAGATTCAAAAAAGGCGATCGTGTCATCGTATACCATATCTCTGGATGCGGCGTCTGCAATGACTGTAGAAGAGGCTACTATATCTCCTGCAAGAGTAAATTCCGCCAGGCATATGGATGGCAGAGAAACGGCGGTATGGCGCAGTACATTCTGGCAGAGGAGAAGGATCTGATCGCCCTGCCCGACGAATTGACCTACAAGGACGGTGCACAGGTAGCCTGTGGTTTCGGTACTGTGTATGAAGCTATCGAAAAGGTAGGTGTCAGCGGCAATGATGCGGTACTGGTAACCGGTCTGGGACCTGTCGGTCTGGCAACACTGATGTTGGCAAAGGCGCTGGGAGCTAACATGCTGATCGGTGTGGAGACGAATCCGTACCGTATCGAGCTGGCAAAAAAGATGGGACTTGCAGACTATGTATTTGCACCGGATGAGGCATATGACCAGATCATGAAGGTGACGAACGGCAACGGCGTGGAGAGAGCCTTCGATGCCAGCGCCAGCGATCCCGGAAGACAGCTGGCAATCCGTGCTACCAGAGAGTGGGGCAAAATTGCATTCGTCGGTGAGGGTGGTACCTGCACCTTTAATCCCAGTCCGGATATCATTCATGGACAGAAGACAATCTACGGCAGCTGGGTAACTTCACTGTGGAGAATGGAGGAGCTGGTAGAGAGACTGGTACGCTGGGGCATCCATCCCGAAGATCTGATCACGGATGAATTCCCGCTGGAGAAGGCCGGGGAGGCTTACAAGCTGATGGCGAGCGGAAACTGTGGCAAGGTCGCAGTGGTATTCCCCGAAGATTAAAGCAGAGAGGTTATCATATGGCAGAAATCATTGAACAGAGCAGGATCCCACAGCGGATCCTGCCGGATGGACGAAAGGTTCCGGCAATCGGGCTTGGAACCTTCGGTTCCGATAAATATAACAGCGGCCAGATTGCGGAAGCGGTATACGGCGGCATCCGGGCGGGATATCGCATGATTGACTGCGCTTCCGTGTACCAGAATGAAGACCGTATAGGAGAGAGTCTTGAGCGTGTTCTGAAGGAAGGAATCGTGGACAGAGAGGAACTGTTTATCACATCAAAGGTATGGAATGATATGCACAACAGAGTGCAGGAATCCTGTGAGAAGAGTCTGAAGGATCTGCGCATATCCTATCTGGATCTGTATCTGGTGCACTGGCCTTTTCCGAATTACCATGCACCCGGCTGTGACGGAGATTCCCGCAATCCGGATTCCAGACCGTTTTCAGTGACGGAATTTCTGAATACCTGGAGACAGTGTGAGAGGCTGGTCGAAGAGGGTAAGGTTAAATACATTGGTATGTCTAATATGACAGTGCCGAAGCTAAAGGCAGTATTGCCCTTATGTAAGATTCTGCCTGCATTTCTGGAGATGGAGCTTCATCCCGGATTCCAGCAGCCCGAGCTGTACGATTATGCGGTGGCTCACAATATCCAGCCCATAGGCTATTGCCCTATTGGTTCGCCCTCCAGACCGGAGAGGGACCGGACAGCGGAGGATATCGCTGATACCCAGATGCCTGAAATCGTGGAAATTGCCGCAAAGCATCATGTACATCCTGCCATGATCTGCCTGAAATGGGCAGTACAGAGAGGGCAGATTCCGATTCCTTTTTCCGTAAAGGAATATCAATATGTGGATAATCTGAAATGCATTACGGAGGATCCGTTGACAGAGGAAGAGATGGAGACAATCCGCAGGGCGGACAAGAACTGTCGCCTGATCAAGGGACAGGTATTTCTATGGCCCGGTGCGACAGACTGGCAGGATCTGTGGGATGTGGACGGTGAGATTACATCGTGCGCACAGTACAACAGAGGATAAAGGAAGAGGAGAACAGATATGTTAAAAGGAATTCCGAAAATACTATCTCCCGAGCTGTTGAAGGTGCTCAGCGAGATGGGACACAGTGACAGACTGGTTATTGCAGATGGCAATTTTCCGGCAGAATCCATGGGAAAGAATGCGATTGTGATCCGTATGGACGGACACGGCACACCGGAGCTTCTGGATGCCATTTTACAAGTATTCCCTCTGGATACTTATGTGGAGCATCCCGTGAACCTCATGGAGGTCATGTCCGGGGATCCGGTGGAAACACCAATTTGGGATACCTATGAGGAGATCGTAGGAAAACACGACGACCGCGGCAGCGCAGCCATCGGACAGATCGAACGGTTTGCATTTTATGAGGAGGCAAAAAAGGTCTATGCCATCATTGCTACCGGAGAGAGCGCATTGTATGCGAACATCATGTTGCAAAAAGGTGTGGT
>CAVJMX010000181.1:0-2583 GCA_963650795.1 Bacteroidales bacterium H4 | reverse complement strand
GGATATAGTTGCATTATATCGTGTTTATGCGATATAGTAAAGATGATCATAATTCGGCATATAAATCTATAAACAGGAAAGGACAGGAACGAAACAATGTATACAGACGGACAGATATATATGGGACAGGCAGATGGCCGGCGTGTGAATATGCAGCTAAATATGAGTAACCGTCATGGACTGATCGCGGGAGCCAGTGGCACCGGTAAGACCATTACTATGAAAGCTATGGCGGAATCTTTTTCGGACGCGGGAGTTCCGGTATTTTTATGTGATGTCAAGGGAGATGTCTCCGGCATTGCCACCGCTGGTGTGGCTTCGGAATCCATGGACAAAAGAATCGATAAATTCGGCATCCGCGACAGCTTTTCCTATAAAGCTTATCCGGTCTGCTTCTGGGACATCTATCAGGAGGGCGGGCATCCGGTGAGAGCTACCATCTCCGATATGGGTCCGGAACTGCTGGCACGCATTCTGGGGCTGACGGCGGCACAGGAAGGTGTACTGAACATTGTCTTCCGAATCGCGGACGATAAGGGACTTTTACTGATCGATTTGAAAGACCTGCGTATTTTACTGAACTATGTGGCAGAACACAAGGACGAATATATGACCACCTACGGAAGCATTTCCAAACAGTCTGTGGGCGGCATCCTGCGGGCGCTGCTTCCTCTGGAAAATCAGGGCGGCGACCTCTTTTTCGGGGAGCCGGATCTGGATATCTATGACTGGATGCGCACGGATGTGTACGGCAAAGGCATTGTCAATGTGCTGAACTGCGTAAAACTGGTGCAGAATCCTACCCTGTATGCCAGCTTCCTGTTATGGATGATGTCTGAATTATTCCAGAAGCTTCCCGAGGCGGGAGACCTGGAGAAGCCGAAGCTGGTATTTTTCTTCGATGAGGCACACCTGTTATTCGCAGATGCACCGAAGATACTGGTGCAGAAGATCGAGCAGGTGGTGAAGCTGATCCGTTCCAAGGGCGTTGGTATCTATTTCGTGACCCAGAGCCCCAGCGACATACCGGATTCCGTGCTGGCGCAGTTAAGTAACCGGGTACAGCATGCCCTGAGAGCGTATACTCCTGCGGAGCAGAAAGCTGTCCGGGCAGCGGCACAGTCCCTCAGAGCCAACCCTGCTTTCAAGGCAGAGGAAGTCATCATGGAACTGGGCGTGGGCGAAGCGCTGACCTCCTTCCTGGATGAAAACGGTGTGCCTGGCATTGCCCAGCGTACCTCCATCATCTGTCCCCAGAGCTTTATGGGACCGGTGGATGAGACAGAGCGTAAGAACCTGATGGCGAGAGACGGCATGGGACGCTATGATGAAGCGGTGGACAATATTTCCGCCTACGAAGTGCTGACGGACACTATGGAGCATGAAGCGAAAGCGGCACAGCTTGCCGCAGAACGGGCACAGTTAGAGAAAGATAAAGAAGCTCTGGCGAAGCAGCAGGCAAAGCTGCAGGAATCCGCGGTGAAGCAGAAACAGAAAGAGTGGGAAGCCTCTCAGAAAAAGAAGGAAAAGGCAGCGGAGCGCAGACAGGCGCAGATCGAGCGCCAGCTCATTAACACCGGAGCACAGGTCATCAAGCGAGGGCTCTTCAGCACCTTATTTGGAAAATAAATAACTATAGTATCCAGAAAAGGTGCCCGCCGAAGATCATCCAGAGGACAGACAGAACCGACAGCAGGATACAGACAATGGAGATAATGGTCTGGACGGGCTTCCGTGGACGTCTGCGGAATAACGGCGGTAAAGCAATAGCGAGCAGAAAGATCGGAATTCCGAATCGGAAAAGCATAAGCCCGATGGCAAAGGCTCCCAAAGCCAGCGTGAAGAGTGCTTCCTCTAAATTCACCTTATTTTGTATGAAATAGAAAGCACCGGTAAAGAAGAGAAACGCAAGAAGGACCACGGAAAAGATACTAAGACAGAGGATGCGAAGCCATTTTGCGGCTCTGTCTTTTTTCTGTTGTCTTGCTTCGGTGATGACATCACTGAGGATCGCGTTGGTATCTGCAGAGGGCAGCGCAAGCTTCTCCCCGCGGCAAAGTTCCTCGACCGACACCGCCAGGACAGCCGCCAGAGTATCCAGCAGAGCAATATCCGGGTAGGCATTGCCCGTTTCCCAGCGGGAGACTGCCTTGTTCGTGACATGCAACTGCTCTGCTAACTGTTGCTGTGTCAGCCCGAGAACTATCCGCTGTTCTTTGATAAAATTACCCATCTGTGTCTTATCCATATATCCCTCCATGGTCGAATTCTTTCCTACAGTATAGAAAAAAGCCGGAGGAAAGCAATCTACGGAAGCGAGAATGCCCGAAATAACTGGGAAGTTAGTGAAATACCCACGAACGCTCACGGCGAACAGAACATCACGCCTTGATGTCGCGTCTCCGGGTGTGAATTTTCTAATGAAAAGTGATAAAGAGGTTCTCATCATGACGGGGTCGCCTACACGCGCCCTCCATGGCGCGGATCGGCTGACGCGGACATCGTGTCCGCTTTCCCCCTGTCTTTCAACACTTTTCAAGAAAATATCAACACCCTCCAACAGACATCGCGGCATGACATTCC
>CAVJMX010000180.1:0-2849 GCA_963650795.1 Bacteroidales bacterium H4 | reverse complement strand
ACACTTTTCAAGAAAATATCAACACCCTCCAACAGACATCGCGGCATGACATTCCGTCCACCGTGGGCGTTCTGCGTCTTGGAAGCCTGTGAAAAACCAGTAGCCCCGGCTGGGTATAAGAATAAGCAGACCGTAAGCAGACGTCGGTACTTAGCGGTCGTACTTTGACCGCTTATGTACCGCTACGCTCTGCGACAGAGCGCGAGCGTGTCGCGTTTCTTATACCCTGCCAAGGGCTACGGGGATTTCAGATGATTGATTAACTAACTCTCTATTTGTATCAATAGTACATGGCTCCCTGCAAAAATCCCCCAAAATAATACAGTCCACATACTAAGTGCCACAGGTAAGCGAGCCACTGCAAGACAATCGCTGCTTTTTTCTTACCCGTATCCGCTTTTACAGAAGCGCGCAGCAGCACTAACAGTGCTCCCACAAACGCGAAGAAAATTCCATACATATACCCCCAGGAGAAATTGAAATCCATCTCCCGGAATCCCTTCTCATACAGGCAGAATGCCATAAGGAAGCTCATCACATACACCTGCCAGGAGAACCGGTAGATGCTGTCCCTGCGAAGTTCCTTATAATTCAGCAAAAGCACCAGCAGTGGGAATCCGATTGCCAGCCCGATCGCCAGGGGAATATTGTCGCAATACTGCCTCCAGACATGCCCGAAGGTAAATCCGATGCCGCCTTCCTGTCCCTCCTGCGGTACGAATACGCCGCGGAATTGATACAGCAGGTCGATAAATGTGGGGATAAAGCACACTCCCAACCAGATCGTAGGCAGGAAATTCCGGAATTTGCTCCGGAGCATTCTCCATACCATCAGGATTCCGGCAGCCCCCACCAGTACAATCGTAAAGCTCGGCTTTGCCATGGTGGCAAGCAACAGATACAACGCAAAGAGAATGTAATCTCTGCCGTATTCCTTCCAGGCATTTTTCTGCTCATATACCGGCAACAGCTCTCCGTATTTGAAAAATGCGAGAATCGCAAAGGGTCGTGCCGCCATATACGTCGCATTGTGGAACGGATTCGCCGTAAATACGCCCAGATACTTGTATTTGATCCCCGGGAGGTAAATTCCCGTGGGCGGATAGACCATGGATACGAAAAACAGTGACACCGCCACCGTTCCGGTCAATACATCCGCAAGCCACTCTTTTCCGGGCAGATTTTTTTGCAGTTCCGCACCCACATGCTTATCCAGCATGACTTTCAAGCATATCATCGCTCCGCTGTTTAACAAAAGCGTTGCCAGTGCCATCGCCAGTTCCGCTCCGCTGTTCATGGAGGCGGTCACAAGATGGATCAGCGCTGCCAGTTTGAACAGGATCGGATAGGGGAAACTGTATCCGCTGTCCAGTCCCTGCATTTCCAAAATGTACGCCTTCATGTCTGAATGATACAGACCGGATCCCAGCATACTTTCCACACTTTGGCGGTAAAACAGGTAAAATGTGACTGCCGAGGCAATCAGTACCAGCACTGCGAACAGGAATATTCCTATGCTATTTTTGCCGTTTTTCTTACTGCTTTTACTTTCCACTTGTTGTTTCATATCCTGCATAGTTCATTCCTATTTCAGTTTTGTATAATATGCCACTACCTTTTTCACTGCGTGGATCACATCCTCCACATCGTCATCCGTCAGGCCGTAATACAGAGGAATACTCATAACCTCGTTATAATATTTCTCGGCATTAGGGCACAGACCCTTCTCATAACCCAGTTTTTCATAATAGGAATGCCAGTATACCGGCAGATAATGTACCTGCGGGCAGGTATGCTCCGCATACAATGCGTCGAAGAACTGCCGTCTGTCGCAGTTCAGATTTTCCAGGTTCAGGTGCAGGACATACAGATGCCAGGTCGTATCGGACTCCGGAATCTCTTTCTGTAAGATCAGTTCCGGCATCTTGCCGAACACTTCATCATAATGCTTCTTGATCTCTTTTCTGCGCGCGCGGAACATCGGAAGCTTTTTCAGCTGGCTTAACAGAAGCGCTGCCTGGAAATCCGTCATACGATAGTTGAAGCCCAGCTCTACCTGCTCGTTGTACCACAGGGCATCGGTGGGATGTACCATTTCTTCCGGATCTCTGGTGATGCCGTGGGTGCGCAGTCTCAGCAGATGGCGATATAATTTTTCATCATTTGTCGTGATGGCGCCGCCTTCTCCGCCGGTCACTGTTTTCACCGGATGGAAGCTGAAGCAGGTCATGTCTGCCAGGCTGCCCACCGGCTGTCCCTTATACGTCGTACCGATGGCATGTGCCGCATCCTCAATGAGGAGCAGATTGTGTTCCTTGCAGATCTCACGGATCTCATCCAGCTCCACTGCCTGACCGGTGAAATCTACCGCAACAATAGCCTTGGTCCTCGGGGTAATCAACTTGCGAATCGACGCCGGATCAATATTGTAGGTCTTGGGATCGATATCTGCGAATACAGGCTTAGCCCCTGCGTACAGTACGCAGTTGGACGATGCCGCAAAAGTGATGGAACTTACGATTACTTCGTCTCCTTCACCAAATCCCGCTGCCAGTGCTGCCAGATGCAGCGCAGCAGTACCGTTGCATACCACTACCGCATATTTTGCATGAGTCAGTTCACACAGATGCTGCTCCAGTTCTCTGACCTTCGGTCCGCAGGTGATCAGGTCACTGGTCATGACTGCTGCCACCGCATCCACATCTGCCTGATCAATATACTGTCTTCCGTAGAAGATTTTGTTCTCTCTTACAGGTTTTCCACCAAAAATAGCTAATTCTTCCATAGCTGCCTCCTGTCATATACTCTATATTGTTTATGGTTCTAATGTTTATCAGTTGATTCCTTTT
>CAVJMX010000179.1:0-2869 GCA_963650795.1 Bacteroidales bacterium H4 | reverse complement strand
TGAAATATTGAATTTTCAAGGTGCGAACCCCACTTGGGGTATGGGAAGTCTTAGTATAATACTTTCCCCCATATTTTACAAGATTATTCTTCTCTATCGGAATTTGTTCTTCCCCGGGGATCAGCTCTGCAGCACACCACATTCATAAAAGCATTTGCTTCGCAAATAGCGCCGCTTCGCGGCTCATCTTTTATTTCATCGCGGTGCGCTCTGACATAAAAAGGCAAGAACCTCGCTCCGTGCGCAAGCGCCCTCACCAGGTTCTTGCCTTTTTATGTCAAAGCTGATGTACAAAAGCGCGTACATTGCCTAAAACTGTTGACACTTCCCCTTGTCAGGTAGTACACTTTTAACGTAAAGAAACAGCTTGGGATACCAGTGCAACCGGTACTCTCAGTTGATAATATTAATTGTTTTTTACCAGAAGGAGGTAAATTTTCATGGCAGAAGCATGGAGAAGCTTTAAAAAAGATGGCCATTGGGATGTAGACGTCAATGTACGTAACTTCATCCAGACCAACTACACTCCGTATGATGGAGATGAGAGCTTCCTGGAAGGACCTACCGAAGCAACTGATAAGCTTTGGGGCAGACTTCAGGAGTTACAGAAGGAAGAGCGTGAGCACGACGGCGTTCTGGAGTGCGAGACCGAGGTTGTATCCGGTCTGACCGCTTATGGTCCTGGCTATATCGATGAGTCTATGAAGGATCTGGAGCAGATTGTTGGTCTGCAGACAGACAAGCCCTTAAAGAGAGCATTCATGCCTTATGGTGGTATTAAGATGGCTCAGCAGGCTGCAAGCACCTATGGTTATGAAGTTAACCCTAAGTTCGACAAGATCTTCAACGAGTATCACAAGACTCACAACCAGGCAGTATTTGATGCTTACACCGATGAGATGAAGGTTGCTCGTCATACTCATATCGTTACCGGTCTTCCCGATACCTATGGTCGTGGACGTATCGTAGGCGACTACAGAAGAGTTGCTCTGTACGGTATTGATTTCCTGATCCAGAAGAAGGAAGAGGATAAGAAGAACTGTGGTACCGGCGTTATGACCGAGGAGATCATTCGTCTGAGAGAAGAAATCGCTGACCAGATTAAGGCTCTGAAGGGCATGAAGGAAATGGCTAAGATCTATGGCTTCGATATTTCCGCACCCGCTACCAACGCTAAGGAAGCTATCCAGTGGTTATACTTCGGATACCTGGCAGCTATCAAGACCCAGAACGGTGCAGCTATGTCCGTTGGACGTATCTCCACTTTCCTGGATATCTATATTGAGAGAGACTTAAAGGAAGGCACCCTGACCGAGAAAGAAGCTCAGGAGCTGATTGACCATCTGACCATGAAGTTCCGTATGGTTAAGTTCGCTCGTATTCCTTCTTACAACCAGCTGTTCTCCGGTGACCCTGTATGGGCTACTCTGGAAGTTGGTGGTATCGGAATGGACGGTCGTCATATGGTTACCAAGAACGACTATCGTTTCCTGCATACTCTGGAGAACATGGGACCCAGCCCCGAGCCGAACCTGACTGTTCTGTACTCCAGCGCTCTGCCTGATAACTTCAAGAAATACGCAGCTAAGATCTCTGTTAATACTTCTTCCATCCAGTACGAGAACGATGACGTTATGAAGCCTATCTGGGGCGATGACTACAGCATCTGCTGCTGCGTATCCGCTACTCAGACCGGTAAGGAGATCCAGTTCTTCGGTGCTCGTGCTAACCTGGCTAAGTGCTTACTGTACGCTATCAACGGTGGTAAGGATGAGAAGCATCTGGACAAGAACGGCAAGCATATGCAGTGTGGTCCTGAAATCGCTCCTATTACTTCCGAGTACCTTGACTTCGACGAAGTTATGCATAAATATGACATCATGCTTGACTGGTGTGCATCTCTGTATGTTAACATCCTGAACCTGATCCATTACATGCATGATAAGTACTACTACGAAGCAGCTGAGATGGCTCTGATCGATACCGACGTAAGAAGAACCTTCGCAACCGGTATTGCAGGTCTGTCCCACGTAGCTGACTCCCTGTCCGCTATCAAGTATGCTAAGGTTAAGGTTATCCGTGATGATCAGGGTTGTGCTGTAGACTTCAAGGTTGAAGGCGAGTTCCCTAAGTACGGTAACGATGATCCCAGAGCTGATGAATTCGCTGTATGGCTGCTGAAGACCTTCATGGAGAAGATCAAGAAGAACCACACCTACAGAAATTCCGAGCCTACCACTTCCGTACTGACCATTACTTCTAACGTAGTATATGGTAAGGCTACCGGTGCTCTTCCTGATGGCAGAGCAGCTTACACTCCGTTCGCTCCCGGTGCATCACCTTCCTACGGTGCTGAGAAGAGCGGTCTGCTGGCATCCCTGAACTCTGTTGCTAAGCTGCCTTACGAGTATGCTCTGGATGGTATTTCCAATACCCAGACCATGGCTCCTTCCGCTCTTGGTCATGACCTTGACGAGCAGAAGACTACTCTGGTACGTGTAATGGATGGTTACTTTGATCGTGGTGCTCATCACCTCAATGTTAACGTATTCGGTACCGAGAAGCTGTTAGATGCACAGGCACATCCTGAGAAGCCTGAGTACGCTAACTTCACCATCCGTGTATCCGGTTATGCTGTTAAGTTCATCAGCCTGACCAAGGAGCAGCAGGATGATGTTATCGCAAGAACCTGCCATAAGGCTCTGTAATCCTTACAGGTTTCCAAGATAATAGAATGTACATGGGGTCGGGCAGTATTGTCCGACCCCTTTTAGTTAATACTATTTAAAAGATGCCAAGGTCAAAAGGTCTAAATCCACATGAGCTTGCTCATAAGTGGGTGAAAGACCTTGGGACCCGCCCCGATATG
>CAVJMX010000178.1:0-2986 GCA_963650795.1 Bacteroidales bacterium H4 | reverse complement strand
CTGCGGTGCTTATTCTTCCGTATGTATCGCAGGTGCTCTGTGGTATGTACTGAGAAAGAAATTTGCGCCGAAAGCAAAATAAGAAAATAAGAAGTATAAAAGAATAACAGCATTTACCGTAAGGAGACTGCATATTGTGTGCAGTCTCCTTTTTTGTGGCTCTTACATGACAGGGAAACGTTTTCGTGAAACTTTCACAAATATTTAGGAAAACCAGGGAAACCATGAAAACTGTTGTGAAAAACAGCTAAAAATAGAAAACCAAAACTGTCTAAAAAGCACAGAAAGAGAGGAAAACGGTTACCTAAAATCAAATTGACCATCCGGAAACGGCAACGTTATAATCAAAATAACCCAAGGGAAAGTGCACTTTTTGAAAACGGTTAAAGGAAAGAAGAAAATAGAATACAGACAAGTAGGATGCAGAAAGAGAGGATATTATGGGTAAGTTGATGAGACGTTGCGGAGCGTTCATGATGATGCTCCTGCTGGTGATCGGGATCCTGCCGATGACGGCGAATGCAGAAACGACACAGGATACGGAAAACAGAAATGCACTGTATGTGCAGGTACCTGAGGATTGGGAGAGCCCTTGCGTCTGGGCATGGGACAGTGATGGCAACAATGCTTTCGCCGCATGGCCCGGCGAGGAGATGGAAGCAGATGCAGCGAATGACGGCTGGTATTATATCTGGCTTCCGGATTGGGCAAATCACGTGATCGTCAATGCCAATGAGGGCAGTGTACAGACCGATGAGCAGATTCTGGATACCAATGCTGCATGGATCACGGTAAATGCAGCGGATGCGGTAGAGGTCTCTTATGAGAGTAAGACCACCGGAGAGGCACCGGCTTATGTGGAAAAATTTGCAGTCCATGCGAAAGTAGATGAATCCTGGGAGAAGCCCTGCCTGTGGGCATGGTCTGCACCGGATGGCACCAATGCCTTTGCCGCATGGCCCGGGGAAGAGATGAAGGCGGGCGAGGATGGCTGGTATACCATCAAGGTTCCGGTATGGGTGAATTCCATTATCGTCAATGCCAATGACGGCAGTGTACAGACAGAAGATATCTCCATCGATCCCGCAGAACTCTGGGTAACGGTAGCGGTAGACGGCAGTTACGATTTCAGCTATAAGAATCCGGATCAGGCAGAAGTTCCCAATGTGACGATCCATGTATCTGCTCCCGCAGACTGGAATGCTCCCTGCCTGTGGGCATGGTCTGCACCGGACGGCACCAACGCATTTGCCACATGGCCCGGAGAGGCATTAGAGGAAGGGGAAGGCGGCTGGCTGGTAAAAGAGATCCCCGGCTGGGTGAATTCCGTGATTGTCAATGGCAATGACGGAAGCGTACAGACTACGGATATCTCCGTGGAGAGTGGTAAGGATATCTGGCTGGTGGTAAACAGTCCGGAAGATTATACCGTCTCTTATGAAGAGATCGCACTGGAAGAGACAGAGAATACAGCAGCAACGGAAGCGGCAGAAGAGACAACGGCAGCAGCTTCGGAAGAAACAGAAACGACAGAGAAATCCACACCGGTGGTTCCTATCGTGATCGGGGTACTGGTAGTGGCAGCCGCCGGCGGCGCAGCAGTGGCTGTGAAGAAGAAATCTCAGAAATAAGTAAGCAAAAGTACATGTCAAAGGAGTATGGATATGAAGAAAGCAACAGGGAAAAAATTCTTAAATAAGGCACTGGCAGTTCTTCTGTGTGCCGGACTGTCGGCGGGGGCATTGACGGGCTGTGGCAGCCCGTCTGCCGGGGATACCGCGCAGGAAGGGAATGCGGACGGAGAAGTCACAATTACCATCTGGCATGACAAGGAGGATGCGGTAACGCAGGTACTGGAAGAGGAATTTGCCCAGCTGGAACCGCAGATCCATGTAGTCCTGGAGAAAAAAAGCGACCTGACAGAGGCGCTTAAAATGGTGGGAAACGATCCCAAGGCAGCTCCGGACATGTACTTTTTTGCCCATGATAAGATCGGTGTCTATGCGGAGATGGGCATTTTAGCCCCTATCACGGATATCATTCCGGAGGAAGAGCTGGATGCCTATATGGACAACACCATAGAAGCAGCTACCTATAAAGGAACTGTGTATCAGCTGCCTATTTATTACGAGACCTTACTTTTTATGTATAACCGTCTCTACATGAAGGACGAGGAAGTGCCGTCGACCACGGAAGAACTGTATGCTTATATGCAGGAGAATACCCGTGGCGGACACTACGGATTCGTGGAACAGCACAGCACTCCCTATTATGCAGCCGGATGGATCAACGGATTCGGCGGTTACATTCTGAACGATGCGGGAGAACCGGGATTGAATCTGCCGGAGACAGAAGCAGCGCTTACTTATCATAAAAAGTTCGTGGATCTCATGCCGGGAGAAACGGAATACGCCACAGTAAATACCCTGTTCAAAGAAGGAATGGCACATGCCACCATCGCAGGACCCTGGCTGATCCCGACCGTACGGGAGAGTGGTATCGATGTGGGAATCGCCTCTATGCCCGTGATCGATGAGACCGGGAAGCCGATCTCTCCCTATATGGGCGTACAGGGTGTTCAGGTATTGAAAAATGCGGCAGAGACGAAAAAGGATGCCGTGGAACAGGTACTACGGGTGCTGATGAAGGACGAAGTAGGAATTGCGCTGGCACAGGCAAGCGGCTGTGCCCCGGCAAGAGAGAACTGCTACAACTACGAAGAAGTAAGTGGGGACGAAGTGGTCATGGCGATGAAGGAGACTGCGGAAAATGCGGTACCCATGCCGAATCTGCCGGAGATGGATGTGATGTGGACCGTGGCGAGCGGACTTCTGACGGATGTCAATATGGCGGGCAATGATGTGGCGGAAAGCACCGAAAAAGCACAGAAAGAGGCATTGCAGCTCATCGAATCTATGAAATAAAAATAAAGTAACTGTTCAGAACCCTGTTAGTTGAAAATAATATCTGGGGTTCCGTTCAATGC
>CAVJMX010000177.1:0-3031 GCA_963650795.1 Bacteroidales bacterium H4 | reverse complement strand
GATCGGTGTTATTGTATAATTAGATTTGTTAAAAAGTGGAAACAGTGCAGAGGCAGTAATGAGGAAAAGTCATTGCTGCCTTTTTTGTCGTTGGAAAAGGGAAAAAGGTGTGATAAGATGAGAAAAGCATAGAAACAGATTAAAATATATCAAATATATCAATGGAGAAATGCAATCATGAAGAAAAAGTTAAGTTATGCGGAGATTCTGAAGGAAACAGCGATTCTGACCGTGGCGGTAGCCATCATTGCGGCAGCAGTCTATTTTTTCCTGGTGCCGAGCCATGCATCGGTCAGCAGCATCTCCGGTCTCGGAATTGTGCTGTCCAACTTTATACCGCTTCCCCTGTCCGCCATTACGATGATCCTGAATGTGGTGCTACTGCTCATCGGCTTTGTCACCTGCGGGAAAGAGTTTGGGGTCAAGACCGTGTATACCAGTGTGATGCTGCCGGTATTTTTGGGGATTTTTGAGCTTCTGTTCCCGAATTTTAGCTCTTTCACAGACAGTCAGGAACTGGATGTACTCTGCTATATACTGGTGGTCAGCGTGGGATTGAGCATTCTGTTTAACCGAAATGCTTCTTCCGGCGGTCTGGACATAGTGGCGAAGATCATGAACAAATATCTCCATATGGAGCTGGGCAAGGCAATGTCTTTGTCCGGCATGTGCGTGGCTTTGTCCGCGGCGTTAGTATATGACAAGAAAACGGTGGTACTGAGTATCCTCGGTACTTATTTCAACGGAATCATTCTGGATCATTTTATCTTCGATAATAATATCAAGCGGCGTGTCTGCATCATTACGAAAAAAGAGGAAGAGCTGCGCCGGTTTATTACGAGAGACCTGCATAGCGGTGCTACGATCTACGAAGCCACCGGCGCCTATAATTTTGAAAAACACAACGAGATCATCACCATCGTCGATAAAAGCGAGTACCAGAAGCTAATGAAATTCATCAATGAACTGGATCCTAAGGCGTTTGTTACGGTTTATAACGTGTCCAGCATGAAATATCAGCCGAAGATGTAACATAATATGATATACTTGGTTTAAACATTTGAACGAAGGAGAGGATATCACATGGATATTTTAGAAATCATAAAAAGCAGACACAGTGTGCGCCAGTATAAGGATCAGCCGATCGAGCAGGAAAAGAGAGCTGCAATCAACGCATGTGTAAACGAAATAAATGCGGAAAGCGGACTGGCAATACAGGTTTTCTATGAGGAGCCGAAGTGTTTTGATTCTTTTATGGCGCATTACGGAAATTTTGAGAATGTGAAGAATTATATCGCTATCGTCGGCAGCAGGGATGCGCAGGAAAAGGCGGGATACTACGGAGAAAAGCTGGTGCTGAAATGTCAGGAACTGGGACTGAATACCTGCTGGGTGGCCATGACCCACGGCAAATCACAGGCGCAGATCAAGCGGGGACAGAAGCTGCTGATCATCATATCCCTTGGCTATGGTGTGACCCAGGGAGTACCGCATAAGAGCAAGCCTATAGAGGAGCTTGGCCACGCAGATCGGGAGACAGACTGGTTTGCTGCCGGCATGGAAGCGGTAAGCCTCGCCCCGACAGCCGTGAATCAGCAGAAATTCTTTTTTGAATGCAAGGACGGAGTGGTAACCGCCAAATCTTTGGGAGGATTCTATTCCAACATTGATTTCGGAATCGCAAAATACCATTTCGAGGCAGTCACCGGACATGAGGTAAAGTAAGGTACTTGAATGAAATCTGCGAAGGAGATCAAATATGACAGAATGGGAAAAAGCGCAAAATGGATATCTGTATGATGCCAATTACGATAAGGAAATCGTAGAGGCAAGAACACGCTGTGCGGATTTATGTTACGAGTTCAATCAATGCAAGCCATCTGATGTGAAAAAGCAGCAGGAGTTACTGACTCAGATTTTAGGAAGTATCAAGGGAAATCCGGTGATCACAGCACCTTTTTATTGTGATTATGGGTTTAATATTTCCGTAGGAGAAAATTTTTATACCAATCATAATGTCACCATATTGGATGGTGCAAAAGTTACTTTTGGAGATAATGTATTTATTGCCCCCAACTGCGTATTTTCCACCGCAGGACATGCCATCGACAGTGAGCAGAGAGGCCGGGGACTGGAAATTGCCCTGCCGATCACGGTAGGAGACAATGTCTGGATCGGAACGAATGTGTCCGTATTGCCGGGAGTTACGATCGGAAGTAATACGATCATAGGTGCCGGAAGCGTCGTAAATAAAGACATTCCGGAAGGCGTGATCGCAGCCGGTAACCCCTGCAAGGTCATTCGTAAAATAACGGAAGCCGATAAGAAAAAATATCCGATTTTTGAGGAGTCTGTGGAAGATTAAGGGAGGAACTGTTTATGGAAACAGAAAGATTAATATTAAGAAAATGGACGGAGGCAGATGCAGAGAGCTTATATGAGTATGCAAAAGATCCGGAAGTCGGACCCATTGCGGGATGGCCGCCCCATAAGTCCGTAGAAGAAAGCCTTGATGTTATTAGGAATGTATTTACCGGTCCCGAGTGCTATGCCATCTGTGAAAAAGAGAATGAGAAAGCAATCGGTGCCATCGAGTTGAAACTGAGGGGTCACACAGATATGACAGACCGTGACGATGAGTGTGAACTGGGCTATTGGCTGGGACAGCCTTTCTGGGGAAAAGGCTATATGCCCGAGGCTGCAAGAGAAATCCTGCGTCATGGATTTGAAGAGCTTGGGATGAATACCATCTGGTGCGGATATTATGAGGGGAATCAGAAATCCAAAAGAGTGCAGGAGAAGGTGGGTTTTGTATACCATCATACCTGCGAAAATGTTCCCGTGCCTTTACTGAATGAAGTAAGGACTGAACATATAAATGTAATGACAAAAGTGCACTGGGAGGAAATAAACATGATATTCCCATAGAAGAAAATATGAGAAAGGATGTGAGTGCTATGTGCAATTTAGGCGAAGGAATCGAAGAAAAAGGCATTGCAATTGGACGAGAAAAGGGTCGTGAGGAAGGTCG
>CAVJMX010000176.1:0-3065 GCA_963650795.1 Bacteroidales bacterium H4 | reverse complement strand
GAATTATGATCATCTTTACTATATCGCATAAACACGATATAATGCAACTATATCCTTCCGTAAGGAATTTTGAAAGGAGTTTTATTTTGCAAAACAAAGGATCCCATTGTTCTTTTTTCCCACCGGATCTCAGTGCTCTGACGCTGCATATCCTCGCTATGGCGTTCATGTTCTGTGATCACCTGTGGGCTACCCTCGCCGGAGATGCCTGGTGGCTGACGGGCATAGGCAGACTGGCTTTTCCCATGTTCGCTTTTTTCCTGGTAGAAGGCTTCTTCCATACCCATGATAAGAAAAAGTATTGCGGACGCATGCTTCTTCTGGCCATTCTGTCTGAGCTTCCCATCAATCTGATGTACAGCGGGCTGTTATTCTACCCGTTTCATCAGAACGTGATCTGGACACTGCTCACAGGCTTCCTGTGTATCTGGGCAATTGATACCCTACGGAAAAAATGTCCGGTCTGGCTGTGGATTCCGTCGATCCTGCTGCTATCTGCAGTGGGCTACGTGTTGGCAACCCTCCTCATGTTCGACTATTACGGAGAAGGCGTTCTGACTGTTATCGTATTCTATCTCTTCCATGGAAAAAAATGGTGGCAGCTTGCCGGACAGTTTGTCGGACTCTACTGGATCAATGTCATGCTGTTAGCAGGAATGCAGATTCCATTGCAGCTTTTCGGTCATGCCTTCGAGATTTCAGAACAGGGGCTGGCTCTGTTGTGTCTGCCGCTTCTGTGGTGCTACCATGGACGCCAGGGCGCGCATAACCGTAAGATCCAGATTGCCTGCTATGCCTTTTATCCGGTGCACATGCTGGTACTGGGGATTCTGTCAAAGCTGATTTTTAGTTAACCGTGGCGCTGACAGAAATCCTATTCCCCAAAGCAAAAACTCCCGATGGAATCACATTCCACCGGGAGTTTTTTAGAATCCTATTAGTACTGTTTTACCTGTTCTTCGCCGTTCATGACACGCAGTGCCCCCTGTGCCAGAGCTAACAGCTCGTCCTCACCGGGATATACGGTCACGGGAGCGATCCAGCCGCATCTCTCTTTCAGCTTTGCCACAACGTCCTCACCGTATGCAATACCGCCGGTGATGATGATCTGGTCTACCTTGCCGTTCAGAACACATGCCATAGCGCCGATGTCCTTTGCCACCTGTAACAGGAATGCCTGCTTCACCTCTGCTGCCTTCGCATCACCCTCGTTAGCACGTTTGGTCACTTCACGCATATCGTTGGTGCCCAGATAAGAATTCAGACCGCCCTTGCCGATCAGTTTTGCACTGATCTCTTTCTCGGTATATTTTCCGGAGAAGCACATTTTTACCAGTGCTGCACAGGGAACGCCGCCTGCACGCTCGGGAGAGAATGCACCGTCACCGTCGAAAGCGCTGAATACATCTACGACCTTGCCGTCCTCATGTGCACCTACGGATACACCGCCGCCCATGTGTACGACTACCAGACGTAAGGACTCGTAAGGCTTGCCAGCCTCTTTTGCATATCTCTTGGCAACTGCCTTCTGGTTCAGAGCATGGAAGATACTTCCTCTGGGGATCTCTTCCAGACCGGAATATCTTGCGATGGGCATCAGTTCGTCTACTACAACGGGGTCTACGATGTAAGAGGGAACGCCGATCTCATCACCGATCTCTCTTGCCAGGATACCTCCTAAGTTGGAAGCATGCTGACCCTGTACACCGATTTTCAGATCCTCCAGCAGATCATCGGTGACAGCATAAGTACCGCTGGGGATGGGCTTTAACAGACCACCACGTCCTACGATCACGTTGAAGCTCTTCAGGTCGCAATTTTTCTCTGCCAGAAGATCGGTAATGATCTTCTTACGGAAATCCTTCTGCTCGAAAATAGTATCGTATTTGGAGATCTCCTCGGTAGAATGTCTCAGAGTTTCTTCAAATAATAAGGTTTCATCCTCAAATACACCGATCTTGGTGGAGGTGGAACCGGGATTGATTACCAGACTCTTGATTGCCATTGTATGTTTCCTCCTATATTTTCTTACTTCTGATTCTTCTTCATCTCTTCAGCTACAACTGCTGCCAGTGCCAGAGAGTATACCTTGGTCTCGAAGGTATCGGAACGGCTGGTCAGGACTACGGGTACCTTGGTACCGGTCAGAATGCATCCGTTCTTTACTTTTACCATATGTACGATCGCCTTGTATACCAGGTTGCCGGCGTGGATATCCGGGAACAGCAGGACATCGGCATCGCCCTGGATCTTACGGTCGGTTGCTCCCTTATGCTTTGCGGCCTCAGGATCGATAGCAAGATCAAGAGATAAAGGTCCGTCTACGATACATCCGGGGATCTGTCCCTCTTCGCACATTCTGGTCAGCTCAGCTGCATCTACGGTAACCGGCATCTTGGGATTCACAACTTCTACGGCTGCCAGAGGTGCTACCTTAGGCTCTGTAACGCCACAGGCATTACATACCGGAATGGTGTTCTTAATGATCTGTACTTTTTCCTCCAGAGTAGGATAAGTCATGAAAGCAACGTCGGTCAGGAACAGAAGTCTGTCGATGCCGGGGATCTCAAATACACATACATGGGACAGGGTTCCGCCGGTACGAAGACCTACTTCTTTGTTCAGTACGCTCTTTAAGAAATTCTTGGAGTCGATCAGACCCTTCATATACATATCTGCACGACCGTCATGTGCCAGTTTTACAGCTTTCAGGGAAGCCTCAATCATATCCGGCTCGTTGATGATCTCATAATCGGAGATGTCCATGTTCAAACCGGCTGCGATCTCACGGATCTTCGCCTCATCACCTACCAGGATTGCATCTGCAATACCCAGTCTCTTGGCTTCATGTACAGCTTCCAGTACTGCACTGTCCTGTGCAACGGAGACTGCAACGGTCTTTTTTCCACACTCTTTTACTTTTGCTACGATGTCATCAAAATTCATTTTCTTCCATTCCTTTCCGCCCCTTCTTGGGCTCCAAGTATGAATACACCTAATCGTTAAAATAATAACACACTAAATTATAAAAATCAAGTATATACGAAGCCGCGTGATTAAGACAT
>CAVJMX010000175.1:0-3065 GCA_963650795.1 Bacteroidales bacterium H4 | reverse complement strand
GCGTGATGTTCTGTTCGCCGTGAGCGTTCGTGGGTATTTCACTAACTTTCTATTTGAAACATAAAAAACACTAAATAACTTCCGCATCCACCCGGGTGACGATCTCCTGGGATCCCTTGTGGATGTGGTATTTCACTGCGGGGATCTTGGTCTTGGTGTAGAGCAGGTTCGTGTTGGGGTCTACGGTGATCATATAGCCCACGGGCGGCTTATCCGCCACTTCATTGACCTGCACATTTTCGTCTACTACCGCGCTGACCGTACAGCTGCAGAATTCATTGCTCGCCTGGGCGGATACGCCGTCCACTTTTTCCGCGAAGCCGATCTCTCTGAAATCCCCTCTGCTGACTGCAAATCCGCAGTCATATGCCACACAGTCGATCTCACTGGTAATTTTATGTACTCTGGTATGTCCCTCTGCATCCGGAGTGATCGTGGTCTCTACCGTGATGCCCGGATAAGGGCTCCACTTCGACCACACGCCGGTCTCCGTGATCTTTGACTCCTCGCAGATCCGGCGCACATACACATAGCCGTCGATCCAGAATGCCAGCATATTGTCCGGTGCATTCTCATGCAGTTCATAGCAGGACTTCGCCACGCTGATGCTGAACCGGGTATCATAAGCGAATTTTCCGTATTTTGCCACGATCTGTCCGTGTCCGTTGGGGCTGTAGACGCCCGGCGCAAACGCCGTGGTATGGTTGCCGTAATGGTAGACAAACAGGTCGGCGTATTTCTGAGGACATGCCGGTGCCAGCTTCGGCAGGGGCGCTTCCTCTGCGCTCCAGAAGGGATGATCGTCGGGAAGCAGTAAAAAGGCAAATACTTTCATGCCCCAGTAAGGGGAACCGGGGGCATTGTACCGCTCCGCCATGGTCAGATTCGGATATCCGTAGCCGATGGTCAGCACATGATCTCTGTCGAAGATCGGGCGCTTCAGCCAGGTGTGCAGATGTCTGGCGATCAGGCCTTTCATTACAGGAACGGGAAAAGGCTCCAGCCCTGCCAGCAGGCACACACTGAAAAAGCTTACCTGGGAGAAACGATAGGTCAGGGATCTGCCGAAAGGAATCGCCTCGCCCTCCTCGTCGAACCAGTAGATGAACTGCTTGGCGAATTCCATGGCTCTCTCCTTGTACTTTTTCGCCCGTTCGGGGTCATCTTTTTCCATAATTACAGCATAGATCAGGCTGTAGAAATGAATGGCAAAGGAAATATAATAGTCCTTCTGTCCGGAATCTCCGTCCTGATACCAGCCCTCGCCCAGATAGAAAGTCTCCAGTCCTTCCAGATATTCCTCCAGCATCTCGGGGCTGTACCGGCGTCCCACCTTTTTCATGGCGATATTCACCAGTACGGCAAAAAGGATCCAGTTGCAGACCGGCAGAGGATGCTCATTGATCTTGTTTAAGTAGTTGCAGAGATTCTCCTTCTGTTCTTCCGTAAGGGGATCCCACACCACCTCCGGGGCGAACATAATGCCGTAGGAGATGGCAGCCATCTCTACGAATCTCTGGTCAAAAGAAGTGCATTCTCCCCAGTATTCCGGGTTCTTCTCATCGGTTCCGGCGGTGAGACCCTTGCGGTAAATCTCTTCAAATTCCGGCTCCGAACCACCACCTGCCCAGAAGGGCACCAAACCCCATAAGGGACGGGAAAAAGCTTCCATCCATGTGGCACCGATGTCATAATGTGCCATGGTAACACCCAGAGTCAGTCTCGCCTTCTCCTCACTGTAGTAAGGCTTTAACGGCTCTAAGATCGATAACATACAATCCTGAAAATCTTTTTTGGTATGTAAATTCATCTTACCAGTATTCCCTCCAATCCTTCAGTAAACGGGTCAATGCTTCCATGTAGAAGTAATCTCCCCAGGAGTTGCACTCATCCACGCCGTAATGGTTACAGGTATTGTACGGGGAATGGTTGGAGTAGGTGCTGTGCAGCACCAGTCCGTTGGATTCCTTCGGATCCTTTACGGCATAGTTCGTATAAACAGACTGCATGATCTGTTTTGCCAGGGTAATATAGTGCTCTGCCTCCGCAGGCTCCAGGTATTTCGCCATCTCCAGCATACCGCAGGCTGCAATGGATGCCGAGGAAGAATCTCTCGGCTGGTCATCGCCGTCGGTAAATTCCAGATCCCAGTAAGGTACCAGATCCTTCGGCAGATGTGCCAGGAAATATTCCGTCACGTGGCGGAACAGATCGATGTATTCTGCTCTTCCGGTATAACGATAAGCCAGTGCCATGCCGTAGACACCCCATGCCTGACCTCTCGCCCAGGCGGAACCGTCGCGGTAACCCTGACAGGTGGCACCATGATCAGGGGCTCCCGTTTTCATATCGAAGAAGAAAGTGTGCCAGGTGGAATAATCCTCACGAATCACATTTGCCACAGCCGTGTGGATGTGCTTCTCGGCGATGTCGCGGTACTTCTGATCTCCGGTCTCATCGGACGCCCAGTACAGCAGGGGCAGATTCAACAGGCAGTCAATGATCAGGCGGTAATTCTCCGGAGCATCCATGGGACCCCATGCCTGAATGAACTCGCCTACGGGATGATAGCGGGTGATCAGCTGGTCTGCTGCCTTGATTGCCGCTTCCCTGCCCTCCTTGCTGCCAATCAGCTTATAAGCTGCCACGCAGGAAGGAGAATAGAGAAATCCCATATCGTGATGATCTACTTCGATCTTATTGTCAATACGGTTCAAAAAGCTCTTCACCTGCACCTCGCCCGCTTTTTTCAGGCGCTCATCCTGCGAATATTCATAAGCCAGCCAAATCTCTCCGGTCCAAAAACCGCAGGTCCAGTAATCGTTCGGAATGGGCTGGTAGAAACCGTTCTCACTGTACGCCTTCTGGAACTGGTCGGTGAACTCGGGCAGATCCCGGATCACCTGCTCCGTGGAGAACTGCAATGCATCTTTGATTTCCCTCTCTGTAATCAGAGGATACTTTTTTTCATCAAATGTTATCATAGTTTTTCCCTTTTCTTATTCTTATCTTATGATGCCAGGGTCAAAAGGTCTAAACCCACATGAGCTTGCTCATAAGTGGGT
>CAVJMX010000174.1:0-3075 GCA_963650795.1 Bacteroidales bacterium H4 | reverse complement strand
GGACAGCTGTCTGGGGTACCCGTCAGCATAGCCTACAGGGATTGTAGCAACACGAAGGCGCTTATCTGCCACATAAGTGCCGCCATAACTGATCGGAGTTCCCGGCATGACATCCTTTACAAAGGTCACATGGCTCTTAAGCTCCATTGCAGGGGTAAGCCTTACAATGTCTCTCTCTACTTCGGAAGACGGATAAATCCCATAAATTGTAATTCCGGCACGGACAATACTCAGATTTGCCTCCGGCATCCGGATGATTCCCGCGCTGTTGGAGCAGTGATGCAGCGGAATTTTTACACCGGCCTCTCCAAGATGCCTGCAAAATTCCTGATAACGTTCAAGCTGTGCCACGGCAGGAGCTTTGTCATATTCGTCTGCCCTGGCAAAATGTGTAAATATCCCCTCAAGTTCCAGGTTAGGGAGGACAGTGATCCTTTTAATCTCCGCCACACTTTCCGGTGTATCTGCATACCCGATCCTGGTCATGCCCGTATCCAACGCTATATGAATATGTACAGTCTTCTGCTGCAAAGCTGCCTCTTCAGAAAGCCTGCGGGCCTCTTCGTACTCACACACTGCAGGACGAATATCATATCGGACCAGTTCCGGGTAATATTCATCAAATACGATTCCGAGGATCAGAATCGGTTTGGCGATCCCTGCTTCACGCAGAGAAATTGCTTCTTCTGCAGTCGCAACCGCAAATCCCCAGATATAATCATAGTCCTCGATCAGCTGAGCAACAGCTGTTGCTCCGTGGCCATAGGCATCCGCCTTGATAACTGCGATCATTTTGGTATCCTTTGCTATATTTTTTCGCATTTCCCTGAAGTTCTGCTCTATGGCATCCAGTGAAATCACCGCTTTTACTCTGTTATTTTTTTTCATAATAATATCCTCTGTTATTTACTATAAAAATATTTCCGGCAGGAACCGGATAATGTCTCCGGCTGTCATTCCTCTCTGTCCTACAGCTGTGGCTGCCAGATCACCGGCAAGTCCGTGAACATACACTCCAAGTGCTGCCGTCAGCGCAGGAAATGATTTTCTTTCTGCCGACAGATACATACACTGTATACCGGCAAGCACTCCGCTTAATACATCACCGCTTCCGGCAGTGGCCATCCCGGCATTGCCGGAGAGATTCAGGTAGGTGTCCCCTGAAGCATCCGCTACAACGGTACATGCATCCTTCAAAACACAGACAGCTCCTGTCTCTTTGGCATAATCAGCCGCTGTTTCGACCAGACGATCCTGGATAGCTCCGATTCCCTTTTTGCACAGTCGGCTCATTTCACCGATATGCGGAGTAAGAATTACATTTTCACTGATATATTTTTTCCATTCCTCATGGGCTGCCAGAAGATTAAGCCCGTCAGCATCCAGCACTACGGGCTTTTTGTCCGAAGCCGCCCTTGACAGGAACCACTGACAGCGTTCCCTGCTCTGCTCTCCGGTTCCCAGTCCCGGTCCGATCACCAGTACATCGCACCAGTCATACATCTCCTGGTTCTTTTTTCCGTCAAACTCACAGGTAAGCATTGCTTCCGGAAGCAATGTCTGCAGCGGGATACGGTTTGCTTCCACGGTCTGGATCTTCACCATTCCTGCTGAAGATTTCAATGCTGCTGCCGCACTTAAATATGCTGCACCGCACATTCCTTTACTTCCTGCCACCAGCAGAACTTTGCCAAAGGTTCCTTTATTTCCATAAGGCACCCTCTCGGGAAGCATTGCCAGATCTCTTTTTTCCAGATAGTGCATCCGAATCTTTTCTCCCGGAGCAGAATAAATCCCGATATCAGCGACAATGATCTCCCCGCCGTACATACGTCCCGGATAGAAACACAGGCCTCTTTTGCGGAAGGCAAAAGTAACCGTAAGATCTGCCCGGAAAGCAATGCCCTTCTCGAATCCGGTGTCTGAATCAATTCCTGACGGGATATCAACTGCCACCTTATAAGCCGATGCCTGATTCAGTTTACTGATAAGCTTTGCATAGTCTCCCTCGACCGGTCTGCTGAGTCCAACCCCAAAGATGGCATCTACTATAGTAGTATATTCATTCAGATTCAGGTTATGCACACGCGGAACCTGATAATATTCTGCGATTTTCTGCTGCTGTGCAGTCTCTGCAGTCATTTTCTCTTCATTGCCCACAATATAATACCCGACATTTTGTCCCTGCAGATGAAGAAGACGCGCTATTGCCAGTCCATCCCCTCCATTATTACCGGTTCCACAAACGACCAGAATCTTTTCTCTCTCCCTTTCTTTCAGATGAAGCGTGATTTCTGCAGCAGTCTGCAGCGCAGCACGCTCCATCAGCACCAGTGAAGGAATCCCTGCTGTTTTGATCGTATTACTGTCCAGCTCCTTCATTTCACCGGCAGTCACAATTTCCCGCATCTGTTTACCTCCTGTAAATCCAGAAAAGCTGTGATCAGGTGACCACAGCCTTGTGTTTCGAGATTATCTGTTACATTCCTTCATGTTCCTTCCTGTATTCACTCAGGTTATAGGATAACGTCATAAGACTCTCAGACAAATGCACATTTTCAACCATGACATCCTCCGGAGCATCCAGATCAATGTGTGCAAAATTCCAGATAGCCTTAATTCCATTCTCAATTAAAATTTTTGCCATTTCCTTTGCCTTATTCTTTGGCAAGGTCAAAATGGCGATCTCTACATTGTTTTCCTTCAGAAAAAACGGCAGATCACTTAACATCTGAATCTCGATCCCCCGTACTGCAATCCCCTCAAGCACAGGGTTTACATCAAAGATACCTACCAGCCTGAATCCACGTTTTTCAAAATCCACATAATTAGCTAATGCCTGTCCGAGATTACCCGCACCCAGAATAATCATCGGATGTACTGTATCCAATCCAAGGATCTTACCGATTTCCGTATACAGATATCGTACATTATAGCCATAACCCTGCTGACCGAAACCGCCAAAATTATTTAAATCCTGGCGGATCTGAGAGGCTGTTACATGCATCTTTTTGCTGAGGTCATTAGAAGAAATACGCTCTACATTCTCCTCCATCAGCTCACCGAGGTAGCGGT
>CAVJMX010000173.1:0-3091 GCA_963650795.1 Bacteroidales bacterium H4 | reverse complement strand
CGAGGAATACGATAATCAGCGCTACTGCGATCAGGAAACGTTTAAACCCGGATTTTTTCTTCTTCGTCTTCGAGGCGGCTTTCGACTTCTTACCCGTCTTTACATCCGTCTCCTCGTGTTTTGACGCTTTCTTCCTCCGGGACCCGGTACGCTCACGCTCACTCAGCTCAGGATCTCTGCGCTGTGCCTGATGTTCGGTCTCTCTGCGTCCGGTCTGTCGCTGTGCCTGGCGTTCGGTCTCTCTGCGTCCGGTCTGCTGCTCCCTGCGCTGTGACTGTCTCCTGCGGTAAGCGGGATCATCCCAGTCCTCCGCATACTCATCCTCTCTTCCTCGTCTGCCGGATCCGATCACATCCAGTTCCTCCTCTTCCTCATCATCCTCGCTCATGTCAAACATCTGTGGTGCCGGGTGCTCTGCTGCCCGCTGTCCTGTACCGGTCGTCTTGCGGCTGCCGGATCCGGATGCCTGCATTTCCTGCATCTCCTGCTGTAAAAAGGCTTCCAGTCCCTTTTGTATATCTTCCATCTCCTGTATGGAGTCTCTCTCTCTGTCGCTCATTCTGAACCTCATTTCCATGTAATCAATCGTACACGCTGTTGCTTGTTTTATTCTTATTTGTCTCCTAGGATACCACACTCTTTCGTATTCGTCACGGCAGAATTCCTTAATATTTGTTAACTATTCAGAGCCGAGGAAATTTACATAAATTTGCGAATCATGCTTGCATGAATGAGCATAATTTTGTAAATTTCTTTGGCGAAGCAGCCTCAATGAGCAAAAAGTAAGCATCGTAGATGCGATTTTGCGAATGAGGCTCTGAATAGTTACAATATTTGGTAACTTTTCAGATGATAAAAAGGGGACTATCTGCGGCAGATACGCAATTTTCTTACGTATACTGTCAACAGTAGTCCCTGTAAATATGTTACCTTTTATTTATGAGCAATTCTTGCGTCTATGTAGTTCTTCAGAGAAACTACGGTCTCATCCACACCCAGTCTGCTGCTGTTGATGGACAGATCATAGTTGCGGGAGTCACCCCATTTTACCTTACAATGGCTGTTATGGTAATATTTTCTACGGCGGTCCTTCTCAATCATGCGCTCTTCCGCATGCTTTGCATCCAGTTCGTAGATCCGCATAACACGTTCGATCTTGGCTTCCTTATCTCCCAGT
Organism: Bacteroidales bacterium H4; assembly: GCA_963650795.1. Classification (GTDB taxonomy): domain Bacteria; phylum Bacillota; class Clostridia; order Lachnospirales; family Lachnospiraceae; genus Acetatifactor. The sequence goes on along the minus strand of CAVJMX010000173.1, from coordinate 1,914 downwards.
ACGAAAATGGAAATCAGATTCGGATTATCCTTCAGTACAACCTCGGAGCAACGTCCTACAATCACAAAGGACTCTCCTGCCTCTGCCTTTTTCTTAATGTAATCAAACTGCATTCTGGCTACATTGTCCGACGGAGAGCTGTTCATTCCCATTACACTGCGGTACAGGAATTTATTGCGTCTCTTTTCATCAAACTCTGCCAGATCCGCACCGCTTACATTCATGTTTGCAGCTACCTCATCCAGCAAATTGTGGTCATACAACGGCAGTTTATAGATTTCTGCCAGCTTCTGTGCAATCTCATGTCCGCCACTGCCATACTCACGGCTGACAGAGATAATCAATTGTTCACTCATGGGTCTGCCCTCCTTATCGTCCTACAGGTATCTCACATAGATCATTACCATGGAGATTCCTACTACTATTATAGTCGCAGGAGCCATGACTTTGCAATATTTTCCCCACTTAATCATATGACCTGCTTTTGCTGCGGTTGCAATACCTACCACATTTGCAGATGCTCCGATAGGGGTTGCGCTTCCACCGATATCGGTTCCCATAGCCAGCGCCCATGCCAGAATGGACAGATCTACGCCCTGAGTAGCGGCCAAGCTGTTGATGATAGGGATCATCGTCGCTGCAAATGGAATGTTATCTACAAACGCACTTGCAATGGCAGAGATCCACAGAATAATTGCAACCATCAGCATAATATTACCATTACTGATGTCTCCGATAAAGTTCGCCATTACCTTCAGGATGCCGGTCTGCTCCAGACCGCCTACTACCATAAATAATCCGACGAAGAACAATAATGTCTTGTAATCAATCTGCCTGATCAGCTTCGGTGCATCCTTACCGGCAGCAATCAGGGTCACGATAGAGATGAATACACCAATGCAGGAAACGGTCAGACCGGTCTGTGCATGGGTTACCAGCAGTACAACCGCGCACAGGAAAATAACAGTGCTGATAATGAACCCTTTTTTATCAGTAATGGCTTCCGAAGGATCCGGGTAAGTCTGATTGCTGCCTGCTGCAGCAGCCTCGCTGGCACGCAGCTCCTTGTGGAATACCAGATAGAAATAGGCTACTACCACGATCAGGGAGATTCCGGCTATCACACCGGTATTGGTCAGGAAATCCGTGAAAGAATATCCCAGAGAGGTTCCGATGATAATGTTAGGGGGATCTCCGCACATGGTTGCGGATCCGCCCAGGTTTGCGCAAAATACTTCTGCCAGGATCATGGGCACAGGGTTGAACTTCAACAGCTGTGACAGTTCAATCGTAACTGCTGCCAGGAACAGAATAACGGTAATACTGTCAATGAACATCGCCAGAATACCGGATAATACCATAAAGGTGACAAACAGCGGTACAACCTTATACTTAACCATCTTGGCAAGGCGCATACAGAGCCAGCGGAAAAATCCGACTCTCGCCATTCCCTCTACCATGATCATCATTCCCGCTACGAACACGATGGTCTCCCAGTTAATACCACTGGAAGCCTCTGCGGACTGTCCAGCCGTGTACCAGAAATGACTTGTGAAAAAGCTGCCTAAGTTCAAGGTCTCCAACACTGCGCTCATACTGTGCATTCCCAGTCCGAATACCAGTACCAGTGTCAGCAGTCCGCAGCCCAATGTGATAATGTGTCTTTCCCATACTTCCAAAACGATCAGTACAAACATCGCCAGAAATATGACTACTGCAAGTATCTGTGCTACCACTTTTCCTGCCTCCTTAGTTCTTTTATAATCTCTCGGAATCTCTAAGCCAGTAAATATAAGGCTTTCAGTTTCTATTTTTATTAAAATCCCCCACTTTTTTTGCCAAAAACACTTGACAAATCTATCGAAAAATGCGGCGCTACGCGCCTATTGATTAATAAGGACCGTCGCTTGCGGC
>CAVJMX010000172.1:0-3262 GCA_963650795.1 Bacteroidales bacterium H4 | reverse complement strand
GTCGGAGATCTCTATAATGCAGTCTCCTTCTTCCATCCAGGCTTTGATATAGATGGTACTGTCCACACCTAAGGGTTCAATACCGTGCAGAATCGCATTCTCCACCACCGGCTGCAACGACATCTTCGGAATCTCCTGCTGCATCAGTTCTTCCGGAATGTTCGTCGACAGTGTGACGGTAAAATCATAACGCAGATTGATCAGTGCCATATAGTCATGAATGTAATCCAGTTCATCCTTTAACAGTACATTTTTCGAGGTCCACTTCATACTGTAACGCAGCAACCTTCCCAGCGATGTGATTGCGTCCGAGATCTCGTATTCTTCATCGATCTCCGCCATCATTTTAATAGATTCCAGTACATTATAAATAAAATGCGCATTGATCTGGTTCTGCAGCGCCCGGATCTCGGAGTTTTTCACCAGTACTTCACGGTTGATATTCTCCTCCACGATGTCCTGAATACGGTCCAGCATTTTATTCAGCTGTGATCCCAGTTCTCCCATCTCATCCCGGCTGTGGGATGCAATGCGGATGGACAGGTCTCCCTTTTCCACCGCCCGCATGCTCTGCAGGATCTCATAGAACTGGCGCAGCATCTGTTGTACGATCCAGTTGATGATAAATGCTACACCAATGAGCAGAACGATCATTCCGCCGATGAACCAGCTTCTGGTATCGTATACTTTCTGTATTTCTGCGGTAATATCCTTGATTCCCAGAATCGTTCCGCCCAGTTCATTTTCTCTGTATGCCGTGACGATCAGTTTCCTGGCGCCCAGTTTATAATAGCTTACAAAACTGTTCTGCCCGTCCGCGTCGCTGCGCTCCTGCTGCACTCTTTCCCATATTTTATCCTGCAGCTGCCCCGCTTCGTCGGCATAATTACTTCCATAATAGACGCATCCGTCCTCTGTCACAAAGCAGCCCCATTCTCCCTCTGACTTCTCATAAAGCCCCGGGAACAGATTCTGCATGGGTACTACTGCTTCTATCGTACCTATCGTTCCCAGTCTGTAATCCACGACCGGTGTCACATAGCCCGCCAGATCCTTCGTCTGAGTGGATACCAGCGAAGAAAAAGTAGTATCCGCGTAACCGAACTTCCAGTCTGCCGTTCCCGCATTCTCATACTCCGCAGCCCAGTCGAGATTCTCCATCCGGTTGTGACGGTAAAGCACCGGCATCATCTCCTGAATGGTATCCGTCCGGGAGTAGATCCGCACGGAATACAGTAACGGGTTATTGCTGACCAGGCGTTCCAGATTCTTGATATCACTCTTCTGAAAATCCACCAGCTCCTGGGTGGATATTGTCTCCCCACTGTAATCTCTTGCAAGCATTTCCAGTAACTGTTCATCTGACAGGAAAAACTGTGTGGACATGTTAACGGAATCCATGCAGGTATACATGGTCTCCGCATTTTTATCCATTTTGTATTCCATATAGCTCCGGTTCTCCGATATGGTGCTCTGCTCCAGATTATAGAACAGTATCCCCGCAAAAATTGCGATCGGAATAGTGACTGCAGCTATAATGACAACGGTAAATTTCCAATTTAACTTCATTGCAGTGTATCCTTAACCTTATCTGATCCCAAGCTTCTGCTTGTTCTCCTCCATTCGTCTGGTCTGCTCCTCCATTACCCGGTCATAGCCCAGCTCCTGCCGTTCCTCCACAAATTCCTCCAGCACCCGGTCGAAGTCTTCCTCGGAAGATGCCAGCAGCAGGTCTTTCAAAGTACTGCTCCACAGTCTGTCCACCCGGGTCTTGATCTGTCCCAGTTCTGTGTTGTCATCCGGTGACGCATCATACTGTGCTGTATATTCCGCGTAGGGATACGTCCATTCCGCCAGCTGTTTCAGCGGCTCCTCCAGCTGCGGCTGCCATTCCAGCTGCATGACATTATTCTGCAGCATCCAGTAGCAGTCGTCCGCTCCGTACAGTCTGTCATATTCCACCCGGTCCGTGTTCAGCAGCTTCCTCACATCCTCCCGGATCACCGGTCTGCCATCCACTATATCATAGGTAACGCCTTCCACTCCCAGATAGACCATCTTCTGTCCTTCTTCACTGATGAGGTAATCCAGGAAACGGATCGCCCGTTCCGGATCCTTGCACTTTTTGGAGACCAGTGTTACCGTCCAGCCGCTGATGCCCGTAGACGGCAGTACCGGATCGTCCCCATTGGAGTTCTTCGGTCCGTCCACCGCAATGTAGATTTGTTCCGGGTTCTTCGCATATAATAATTTCTCCTGATCCGCCAGGTCCGTACGCTGGTACAGCATACAGAAATATCTGCCCTCAGCGATCTTCTCACTCATCTGCGTCCGGGTGTCCACGAAAATGTCCGGTGCCAGATATCCCTCTTCTCCCAACTGCCGGAACAGCTTCAGCCAGCGGATATATTCCGGGTCCGTATACCGGTCGTAGTATTTGCCGTCTTTTTCATAGGGAACCGCCAGAAAATTCTGCAGGTATTTATCAAAAGAGACACAGCCCATATCGTCAAACACGTGGGATCCGATAGGGATCAGCGGCTCGCCGTTCACCTCCGGATACAACTCCGCCGCTCTCACCACTGCATCATAAAATCCTTCCGGCGTGGTCATATCCGGACACCCTAACACTTCGTAGATATCCTTCCGCACCAGAAACGTCTGATTCATCGGGATATCGTCGTGCTCCTCCAGATCCTTCGGCGTATAGCTGGAGTTGGGATAACAATAAATATTCCCGTCATCTCTGGTATACCAGTTCCGCACATCCTCATCTGTCACCTGATAAAACAGCATATCATAAGAATCCGCCAGTTCGTTCAGCGGATATACCATATCCTTGTCGATCATCTCCGTCACCTGGGGCTCCCACCAGCCCAGCGTAATGAGATCCGGCAGAGAATCCGAAGAGATCAGCGCGTTCAGCTTCTCCTCCTCATTTCCCCTTGGTGTGATAAAATTCACTGAGACTCCCGTCTCTTCCGTAATCGTTCGGGAGACCAGATTCTCTCCCCAGCCGGTGACAAACCAGGAATAGTTCACATACCAGTCCAGGGTGACCGGTGTCTCGTCTCCTTTGTCCGCCACTGTCGTATCCTGTCTTCCGCAGCCGGAAAATACAGCCATACACAGCATAATCGTCACTATACAGATCCTGCTTTTTCGTTTCATAGTCCCTGCCCTTCCCCTCTGCATTTCTTTCTTAATATGATGTCGGGGTCAAAAGCCCCCGACTTTGATGCCTACGGATTGTTCCGTGCTC
>CAVJMX010000171.1:0-3278 GCA_963650795.1 Bacteroidales bacterium H4 | reverse complement strand
TTACTTGAGGTATTCTTTTTGGTCAATTCCCTTTACTCTTTAAAGTATACAGGAGCTCCTTTTCGCATTTTTCTATTTTATATTTTACCCTATTTCCGCGTTTTTTGTATGTTAATATTAGCATGTTTCAGCGTTTTTTTCAATATATCTTGTAACAAACAAGAAAAGTAACTATTTAATAAAAATAAGTATTCATGTACAATTTATGATATACTATTTGAAATATTATTCCGACGAGAAAGGAATTCCAACTATGGGAATCAGATTAGTCTGCAGTGACTTGGACGGCACACTGCTGCAATATGGAAAAAAAGAATTAGAAGGCGAAATTTTTGATCAGATCCGCGCGCTTCACGACCGGGGGATCCTGTTCTGCCCGGCATCGGGAAGGCAGTATACCAGTCTGCGGAAGCTGTTCGCTCCGGTGGCGGATTGTTGTATTTTCTTATGTGAAAACGGTGGTGTAATCTACAAGGACGAGCAGTGTATTGCAAAGAATCCCATGCCCCGCGCCCTGGCGGAAGAGATTGCGGAAGATCTGTGGAACCGGAGTGACGGACAGGGTGAAGTCATGCTCTCCGGACAAAATACAGCTTACCTAATGGAGCGGGGACTCGGAATGGTGAACCGCATCCGTTTCATCGGCAATCATTATCAGATTATTCAGGATCCTTCCGAGATTCCGGAGGATATCGTAAAGGTCTCCGTGTATCTCCACGATGGCGTAGAAGCTTACGCTGACCGTTTTGTTCCCCGTTGGGAGCAGGCGAACTGTGCCGTAGCGGGACCTTATTGGATCGACACCACCCTCGCCAACAAAGGCATCGGCGTCACCTCGATCTGCAATATCCTTGGCATTGACCTGGCAGATGTCATGGCATTCGGAGACAATTATAACGATGTGTCCATGCTGGATATCGTGGGACATCCTTATATTATGGACGGTGCCGCGGCTCCTCTTCGCGAAAAATATCCGCAGCACACTCCCCGACCCGAGGACGTACTGCGGAATCTTCTCTAATCCTGAGTATCCGCGATAATACCCAGCTTTATTTTCATTTTCAAAATGCGTAATACCGATTCATTCAGGCGTTCTTCCGTGATCTCACCATTTTCCACCGCCTGAATGACTGCGGGTACCTGTACTTCAAAATCGGTACAGCACAGCATGTCATTTCCTGCCTGGACTGCACGGACGGCAATCTCCGCATCTCCCGCGAACTGCCGCACTCCTTCCATGACCAGATCATCAGTAATGATCACGCCGCCAAATCCCAATTCATTCCGTAAAATATTATGCACCGGCAGAGATATGGAAGCCGGTACCTGGTCATCCATGCAGGAGACCACATTGTGGGCTACCAGTACCATATCCGCTCCCGCATCGATACCTGCCTGAAACGGCAAAAAATCTGAATTCACAAATGTTTCATAAGGACGGTCATCATAAGCAATCCCGGTGTGCGTGTCGGAATTATTGCCATATCCCGGAAAATGCTTTAACACGCTTCCCATATGTTCTTCGTTCATGACCTGCACAACCGTCTGCACATAGACTGCTGTCTGCTTCGCATCCTGCCCAAAGCTCCTGGCATAGATAAAGTCCTGGGAATCCTGCGATACATCGCATACCGGAGCAAAATTCAGATTGATTCCCAGGCTCTGCAGTAACCGGCATTTTTCCTGTGTATCACTGCGGATCAGATCCCATCCGCCCTGTGCATACAGTTCCTGGGGAGAGGAAAACGGTGTCTGCCGCAGGTTCGTATTTTTGCTGACACGGTTGACCGTGCCGCCTTCTTCATCCACGCCGATCAGCAGCGGAATCTCTGCAGCATTCTGATAGCTCTGAATATTTCCCGTTACTTCTTCCTTTGTTTTGCCGGAGAAATCCCGTGCAAATAAGATATAACCACCGAGATGATACTGCGTCACTTTGGATGCGGCATCGGCTTCCGGGCACCGGGCGATGAACATCTGTCCGACTTTTTCCTCTAAGGTCATCCCTGCCAGGATCTCTTCTGTCCTCTGTTCTACAGGATCTGCCGCCTCCACCGGTTCGCTTTCTTCTGTCTCTGACGGCTCCGTAGCATCCGCACTATTCTCCGCGTTGTTGCCGCTCACATCAGAATCCGATACACTCTGTTCTATGATAGGTTCCGGCTGGATTTCCGGTACTTTTTCCTGCGTGGGATCCCCGGCTGCATGGTTTTTCCATAAAAGCACCGCCATTATGCCTACGCATACTACCGCCAGTATTATCACTATACTATTTCGTACCCTTTTCATTCGGTAGTTCTCCTTAGTTCTGTGCATCCGGGTATTTGATCAGATCATAGAGCTTTCCTTTTTCTCCGAAATCGCGGGTACCCACCTTGGACAACACCTTAAAAAATCGAATCAGTTCCTTGAAACTCATAGACTGAAACAGACCCTTCATCAACTCCATTCCTGCCTTCAGACTCACTTTCTGTCCCGGCAGCTGATAGGCGATATATCCTTCTCCCTTTTCACTGGTAGTGTAAAGAAATCCCCCCTTTAACGCCATGCGGGCAAAGCCGTTAATATAGACCGCCACGGCATCCTTGTCCCGGTAGAAGGCTCCCATTCCCTCTTCCTCTCCGTAGTCATAATAACCAAAGGCATGACCGATTTTTTGAAGCTTCTGCTCCTCTAACTCTTTTACCTGCATACTACTCCCTCTCCATTTTTTTATTGCAATTTCATGTATAAAAGCGGATACGGATTGCCCTCTTCGTCATGATCCGTTCTTTTATAGGTCTCGAAGCCCATATGTTCATAGAAGCCCACTGCCTGCGGGTTCTGCTCATGACGGTGACTTCCTGAATGCCGTAATTCCGGATCCCGTACCGGAGCAGCTGCTTTCCCAGTCCCTTGCCTCTTTCTGCCGGGGAGAGAAACAGCATTTCCAGCCGTCCTTTTTCCGTTCCCATAAAGGCAACCGGCTGCTCCGCGTCATTTTGCGCAAGGATCAGATGCTCCACGCCGCGCATTGCTTCGGGAACATATTCCTTGATTTTCTTAATTTCCGCATCCGATAAAAATAAGTGTGTTGCCCGCACGGAGTCCTCCCAGATATTTAGAAGATTTTCCAGTAATTCCGGTGTTCTTTCCTGAACTTCCTGTATTTTCATAGTGTCTGACCTCTCACCCTCGTAATTATCTCTCACAAACCGACCTTACCAGTTTCACGTAAGTCTCTGTATTTTTCATGGAATAGGTCAGATGTCCGTAACCGTCTACGATGTTATATTCCG
>CAVJMX010000170.1:0-3337 GCA_963650795.1 Bacteroidales bacterium H4 | reverse complement strand
AGTGGTGCTCTCCTTGTAAGGACGGAAGAGCAGGTAGATGAAGCCGATTACCAGAAGGAATGCTACTACAGTTCCGATACCGAAAGCACCGGTCGTGATCAGCTTACCGATCTGGTTGATGCACAGAGATACAACGTATGCCAGACCACACTGATAACCAACTGCGATCCAGAACCACTTGGTGTTGTTCATCTCACGCTTGATAGCACCCATAGCTGCGAAACAAGGTGCGCACAGCAGGTTGAATGCCAGGAATGCATAACCGCTTGCTACGGTGAAGTGAGATGCCATGTTAGCATATACGGAACCTTCGCCTGCGCTGTAGAGGATACCCATAGTACCTACGATGTTCTCCTTAGCTACCAGACCGGTGATAGATGCAACAGTTGCCTGCCAGTTACCGAAGCCCTGAGGGATGAAGATCCATGCCAGACACTGACCGATCTTGCCCAGGATACTCATATCGATCTCATCCTCAGCCAGCATACGGAAGCCGTCCTCGGTGAATCCGAAGTAAGTGGTGAACCATACAACGATGGTGGAAAGCAGGATGATGGTACCAGCCTTCTTGATGAAGGACCAGCCACGCTCCCACATGCTACGCAGTACCGTACCTACGGTAGGCCAGTGGTAAGCAGGAAGCTCCATAACGAAAGGAGCGGGATCGCCCTCGAAGATCTTGGTCTTCTTCAGGATAATACCGGAACAAATGATTGCTGCAATTCCCAGGAAGTATGCGGAAGGAGCAACCCATGCTGCGCCGCCGAAGATAGCACCTGCTACCATGGCGATGAAAGGAAGCTTAGCACCACAAGGAATAAATGTGGTAGTCATAATAGTCATCTTACGGTCTCTGTCGTTCTCGATGGTACGGGAAGCCATGATACCGGGAACACCACATCCGGAACCGATCAGCATAGGAATGAAGGATTTACCGGACAGACCGAACTTACGGAAGATACGGTCCATGATGAAGGCGATACGTGCCATGTAACCACAGGACTCCAGGAATGCCAGGAAGATGAACAGTACCAGCATCTGAGGTACGAAACCAAGTACTGCACCGACACCGGCTACAATACCATCAAGGATCAGACCCTTAAGCCAGTCTGCACATCCGATCGCATCCAGACCACTCTCTAACAGAGCAGGGATACCGGGGATCCAGATACCGTAATCTGCGGGATCGGGAGCTTCTGCGCCGTCTGCTGCATATACCTCAACTGCCTCTGCCAGATCAGCACCGGTGTAAGTAACATCCTCTGTTGCCAGAGTCTCTTCGTCTTCCAGAGTGTAATCTGCGGTAGCGGATGCATCGATGCCTGCTGCGAACTCCTGAACAGCTGCTACAGCTGCTGCGGGATCGTAGTCGTCGGACTCGCTGTCGATAACTTCTGCCAGAGCTTCGTCGCCGTCAGCTTCTACGAATGCATTGATTACGTTCATTGCATCATCATAAGGTTCTGCGTCTTCTTCATAAGCGCTGGTTCCGATGGTGAACAGATGCCAGCCATCACCGAATACGCCATCATTTGCCCAGTCGGTAGCCCAGCCACCAACGGTAGTTACGGATACATAATATACGATGAACATAACAACTGCGAAGATCGGCAGTGCCAGCCATCTGTTGGTTACGATCTTATCGATCTTATCGGAAGTGCTCAGCTTCTGGCCTTCCTTCTTGGTGTAACATTCTTTGATAATAGAGGAGATGTATGTGTATCTCTCGTTGGTGATGATACTCTCGGTGTCATCATCCATAGCAGTCTCTAACTGCTTGATCTCTGCGGACACATCGGGAACACTCTTCATCTGTGCGGGGATTTTGTCATCCTTCTCTAACAGCTTGATTGCGAAGAATCTCTTCTGCTCCTCGGGAACATCGGTCAGCTTCTTCTCAACAGTCTCGATCACGCTCTCAACTTCAGGTGCGAACTTATGTACAGCAACTGCTGCACTCTTCTTCTGTGCCAGCTCGATTGCTTTCTTGGTAGCATTCTCGATGCCGGTCAGTTTCAGAGCGGAGATCTCTACAACGGGGCAGCCCAGCTTCTCAGCCAGCTTTGCTACGTTGATCTTGTCGCCGTTCTTGTTCACGATATCGATCATGTTGACAGCCATGACAACGGGAATACCCAGTTCCATCAGCTGTGTGCTCAGATATAAGTTTCTCTCAATATTGGTACCGTCTACCAGGTTCAGGATTGCATCGGGTCTCTCACCGATCAGGTAGTTACGTGCTACCACTTCCTCCAGAGTATACGGAGACAGGGAGTAAATACCGGGTAAGTCCATGATGATCACGTCATCACCGTTACCGCCGTACTGTTTCTTTAATTTACCTTCCTTCTTCTCAACGGTTACGCCGGGCCAGTTACCTACGAACTGGTTGGAACCGGTCAGAGCGTTGAAAAGTGTTGTTTTACCGCAGTTAGGGTTACCTGCAAGTGCAATCTTAATTGCCATTTTTCTACCTCTTTCCTCTAAAATAACATTTTTTGAACTCGCTTTGCGATTAGCTTTCACTAATTAGTTCTGGCTAACCTTCCTGCTAAAAAAAAGATAATTTACTCGACGCAAATCATCTCAGCGTCTGCCTTACGAAGAGACAGCTCATAGCCTCTGACAGTTACTTCCACGGGATCTCCCAAAGGAGCAACCTTTCTCACATAGATCTCAACACCTTTGGTAATGCCCATGTCCATGATACGTCTCTTGACAGGACCTTCACCATTCAGTTTGGTTACCTTTACGGTCTGGCCGCAGGGAACTTCCTTCAATGTCTTCATTTTCTCCTCCTATTAGCATCTTTTTTTGGCACCGTGTTTCCACTATACCATGATTTTATTTGCCATATCCTTGCCGATGGCTACACGAGATTCCTTGATATTTACAATCAGGTTGCCTTCGGTCTGGGACACAACGGTCACTTTACCACCTACTACAAATCCGAGGGTCTCTAAGAACTTCCTCGTCTCCTCTTTGCCGCCGATCCTCTGGATCGTGTTCTCTTCTCCGGCGCTTACCATACTCAGGGGCATCATATCCACGTCCTTCCCTTCAATAGTATTGAACTGTTTGCATGGTTTCTCATTAGTTCTTAATGATATTCATTCTCAATTCATGGGTTAGTATATACTAACCTTATTTTAATGTCAATATGTTTTTTTACATTTTTTCATAGAATTTTCGTAGGAATTGATAAATGATATATTTTCTCATTAAGATGTGTTTTGTATTTTCCTGAGAATTATTTTGACCCAAAATGAGCCGCACCACACGCAGTACAAAGCATGGCACGGCCCTGTTTTTATCCTATTGTCAAAATCTGCATATG
>CAVJMX010000169.1:0-3338 GCA_963650795.1 Bacteroidales bacterium H4 | reverse complement strand
AAGGGACTGGATCCCGCAACAGAGACCAGAAGATGTCATCTGTTCCGCTTCAACACCTGCGGACCGATCCCTGATTATCATACCATCATGGATCTGACCAGTCACCTCGGAACTCATGTAGAGTGTCCTTATCATCACAATGATGACTGGGTAGATGTAGCGGGACTTCCGCTGACGACTTTCATGGGAAGAGCGATCTATGTAAACATCGATTTCCTCGAGCCCAATGCAAAAATCGACGGAGCAGCTCTGGACAGAGCCTGCGGAGACAGAATTAAGGAAGGAGATGTCCTCATCCTGGATTCCCCGAGAAAGCTCGCTCCTTTCACTCCGGCATCCAACACCGAGGAAGATAAGAGATTGTTCATCAGTGCTGAGACCGCAGAGTGGTGCAAAGCGAAGAAAGTAAAATGCGTAGGCTTCGGCGATGGCGTATCCATCGAGAGCAACAATACTGATGTCAAGGCATTCCACGATATCCTGATGGCAGAGAACGTAGTATTCCTGGAGGTTCTGAAGAACTTGGAAGAACTGACCACAGATACTTTCTTCATCTCCTACTCACCGTTACCGATCAAGGGACTGGATTCCTGCCCGGTACGTGTATATGCCATCGAAGGACTGAGCGAGTTCGCAGAGTAGTCGGCACAGTATAAAGGAGTACAACATGAAGATAGCAGTCATCGGCGCCGGAGCCATGGGATCTATCTACGGAGGACACCTCTCAGAGCACAATGAAGTCCTTATGATAGATACCAATCCGGAAGTGGTAAAAAAGATTAACGAAAACGGCATACGGTTACAGGAGAACGGAACCGAGCGGATCTGTCATCCGCGAGCAACACAGGATACGACAAAGGAGACACCGGCAGATCTGGTCATCCTCTTTGTAAAAGCCTTATATTCCAAGGCAGCCCTGCAGAGCAACAGACAGCTGATCGGACCGAACACCTACCTGCTGACATTGCAGAATGGAGCCGGACATGAGGAACTTCTCGGAGAGTTCACAGACACCGCCCATATCATCATCGGAACGACAGAGGATAACGGAGCGGTACTGGAGGACGGAAGCATCCGGCACGGAGGCACGGGACGGACGAATATCGGTATGCTTCAGGCGGATGAAGACCGCATCCTCGACAGAATCGCACAGACCTTTGATGCGTGCGGATTCCAGACGAAGATTCACGAGAACATCCAGTACCTCATCTGGGACAAGCTTTTTACCAACGTATCGCTCAGTGCACTGACTGCAGTATTTCAGGTACCGATGGGATATATCGCAGGCAATGAATATGCATGGAAGGTAGCCAGACAGCTGATTCGTGAGGCAGTCAGAACGGCAGAAGCACTGGGACTGCACTTCGACGAGGAAGAGATCGTAGCGAGAGTAAAGGCTACTTCAGAGAACAATCCACAGGGACTGACCTCGATCTGTATGGACATCAAAAATCACCGGAAGACAGAGGTTGAGACCATCAGCGGTGCGGTGGTACGGGCGGCAGCACGTGCGGGGGTTGCGGTACCGGCGCACGAGATCGTGGTAAATATGATTCACGCTTTAGAGAGCAGACAGGAGGAAGACCATGTTTGAACAATTTCTGGTAAGAAAGGACAGCCTTGAGAACGTAGTGGAAGACGGAAAAGTCACCGGCTTCAAGTTCGGTGTCAGAATCGCAGACTACAGAGGCGTATTTCTCTCCTTACATAACGGCTATTATATCGAGTGCGATGGGGTGGTATATCCCAGAGAGGCACAGAGAATTGAGATCAACGGCAAAGCACCCAGAACCTTTGAAGAGACAAAGAAGTGCTGCCTGGAGCATTGGAACTATGATGATGAAGCAATGATCTATGTAACGAAGGAAGGCGGCCTGGAACCCGGCAGCCATGTACTCCGGGTACAGCAGTCCGTACTGAACACCTACGGCTATATGCCGATGCTGGAAGACTGGGTGAAGAATCCTCCCGTTCCCGGCAACGGTGCAGGATCAGGTAAGACACAGGTCATTTGTGAGTTTCATTTGGATTTGCAGTAGGAGGGAAGAAAATGTCAGAGATTAAAAGAGGCGTATCCTTATACAGCTATCAGCAGGAACAGTTTTTCAAAAGAATGAATTGGAAGGATATGATCCGTGAGGTTCATGACAACCTGAAATGTGACGGTATTGAAATCATCGATGAAGCCACGATTAGAGATTATCCCTTCCCCAGCGAGCAGTTCATCTATGAATTTAACAACGAGATGGCTCGTTACAATATGAAAGGTGTGGCAATGGACATCTATTTTGACCCCATGCAGTTCAGGGATCATGTGATGAACCATGAAGAGGGATTATTACGATTAAAGCACGACATCGAGCTTGCTTCCAAACTGGGATTCGAGACTGTCAGATGCCTGTGTGCGATGCCCATCGATATCATCGAAGCAGCCATTCCCACAGCAGAGAAATATAACGTCAAGATCGGCAAGGAGATTCATATTCCCTTCCCGATCAAGAGAGGCAATAAACTGAGTATGTATACTCAGGCGACCAACCTTCCGATTAACTACCGTATGTGTGAAGAAATCATGGATCTGGTAGACCGGACCGGAACCAAGCATGTAGGACTGGTACCTGACTTTGGTATCTTCCAGCACTCTCCTTCTCAGGTATCTATTGATTACCAGAAGAGACACACTCCTTATCCGGAAGCTATTGACTTCCTGGTAGAGAACCGTAAGAATTACGAGCCGACAGAACTGGCAGCCAAAGTCAAAGAGCTTTATCCTAAGTTCGATTACAACGGCAAGATCGCTACCAGCATTGCTATCCGCGATTCCATCGCTGATCCGGAGGATATTCTGGAGATCGTTCCTTATATTACGAGTATCCACGGCAAGTTCTACAACATGACCGAGATCCCCGGAGAACCCGGCAAATACGAAGAACTGGCAATCGATTACGAGAATCCCATCAAGTATCTCGTACAGGGAGGCTACAACGGATACATTGATTCCGAGTTCGAGGGACAGAGAGACCAGCAGGATCGCGGTGAAGAGTATCTGGTAGACGAAGTGGAACAGGTAAGAAGACATCACGAAATGATGGATCGTATCATTCGTAAATATGAAAACAAATAAAAACGTATAAATAACAGAGAGAACAAGGAGGAAACAAAATGAAAAAGCTGAAGATTGGAATCATCGGCTGCGGCGGTATCGCCAATCAGAAACATCTGCCTGCATTAAAGGGTCAGAGCGATCTGTGTGAAATGGTGGCATTCTGTGATATCATCGAAGAGAGAGCACAGAAGGCAGCAAAAGAGTATGGCACGGAGGATGCAAAGGTATACAC
>CAVJMX010000168.1:0-3340 GCA_963650795.1 Bacteroidales bacterium H4 | reverse complement strand
ATAATTGTAGTAAAACACTAGCATTTCCTGAGAACTATTATGAGGGTGAATTTAGGTGGCTGCAATCCGTCGAATTATTTTGCGCTTACGTTATATCAAACCTTTTGTAAATGCGATGAACCAAAGAGTGATGTTTGCCGAGAAGTCCTGGGGAAGCTTTAAGGTTGTCGATATTGATCATGCATCTATGACGATTAAAGTAACCTTGAATCCGGGACATGGCATGAATTATCACAGCCATAAGAATCGTGATGAGGTCTGGGTAGTAATCTCAGGGAAAGGCAAGACAGTAGTAGACGGAAAGGAACAGAACAGTAAGCAGGGGGATGTTGTTACTATGGCAGCTGGATGCCGCCATACTGTGATTGCTGAGACCGAGTTGAAACTGATCGAGGTGCAGATCGGTGAGGATATTAATGTTCATGATAAGCAAAAGTACGATTTGGAGCATTCATTGTAGAGAAAATAAAATAGAGCATATTGTCTAAAATTAACAAAATGAAGATTTGGCTATTTTGCTGCATTGACAATTATAAAGGCGTCTGCTATTCTTTGCTTGTAAGCAGATTTTTTCTATTTCAAATTTCTAAATCAGCGTAAGTTGATATCTATGACTTCAGAGGAATTCCTGCTTAGTTACCCATTAAAAACAATAGAGCAGGAGAAGAGATGCTGAAGGACAGGATATTTGTTTTGTATATCGTTCGCGGTTACTCTCCTGAGAAAATGTGAGAGGAGGATACGAATGATAATTAGTCCTAAGTGGGATTACTGCATTAAGGAATTGTTCCGGAATCCGGTGATCCTGAAGTATTTTATTAGTGCGGTGTTAGGTATCCCTGTGGAGAAAATCCGCAGCATGCGGCTGTTGAATACGTATCTGTGGAGAAGGTACCGGTACCAGAAGCAGGGAATATTAGATGTACTGGTAGAACTGAATGATAATACGAAGATTAATATAGAACTTCAGGTGATGGCAGTCAGAAACTGGGATAAGAGGCAGCTGTTTTACCTGGGGAAGATGCTGACAGAGGAAGTCCCGTTTGGCAAAAGCTATGATGTGATGAAGCGTTGCGTGGCAATCAGTATCCTAGATTTTAACCTGACAGAGGATGAACAATACCATAAGACTTATTTATTGCGGGATGAAAAAGGCAGACTGTTCAGTAACCTGCTGGAACTGCACGTGATTGAACTGAATAAGGGTCTGTCAGGACAGAGTATTGATGAATGGATACGTTTTTTCAATGTAAAGACGCAGGAGGAACTGGATATGATACGGACGCAGACGAACAATGCCGGAATCTTAGAGGCTGTAAAAGAGGTGGAACATATGAGCCTGACACGATGGGCAAAGGCACAGTATGAAGAACACATGAAGAGAGTAATGGACCGGAAGGCGGAAGACGCGTATGTGTATGACCGGGGCGTAGAAGCTGGTATAGAGCAGGGCAGACAATTGGAAAAAGAAAAATTACTAAAATTGATATCTTGTATGAGTGCAGGAAAAGATGCGGATAAAGTAACAAAATTGGATAGTCCGGAAGTGCTGAAAGCAATGATGAAAAAGTATGGTATAGAGTGAATGTAAATGTCTCAATATGCACGATATAAACAATAGAAATACTCAAAATTACGAATTATAACAATTTAAAAGTGCAGATTTGGCTATTTTGCTACATTGACAACAGCAGAGGTGTCTGTTATTCTTTGCTTGTAAGCAGATTTTTTCTATTTCAAATTTCTAAATCAGCGTAAGTTGATATCTGTGACTTCAGAGGAATTCCTGCTTATTTACCCCATTTAATACAATAGAGCAGGAGATGATGAAGCACAGAGCGTTTGTTCTGCGTATTGCCGTTGTTTATTCTCCTGCATATGTGTGAGAGGAGAATACGAATGGTAAAACGATACGAGGAACTGACGATTTCGGATGATTTTATGTTTGGCAAGGCGATGGGTGATAAAGTACTTTGCCAGGATGTGTTGGAACGGCTGCTGGAGGAAAAGGTAGGGAAACTGGAAGATGTGCAGCCACAGAGGGAGTTCAGATATACTTCCGGTGGCAAGCCGGTTCGGCTGGATATGTATACGCGTGATAAAAAGCGTATGTATGACGCAGAGATGCAGAATCTGAACCACCAACCGGTGGAGAAACTGGATCTGGCGAAACGAAGCCAGTTTTATCAGTCTACGATGGACACAGATCATCTGAGTAAGGGAAAATCCTATCGGGAGCTGCCGGATGGGAGAGTGCTGTTTCTCTGCACGTTTGATCCATTTGGCAAGGGATATGCAAAGTATTCTTTTCAGAATCTGTGCAAGGAAGATAGAGAACTGTACCTGAAGGATGGAACGGAGAAGATTTTTTATAACTGTGCTGCAGAACCTGAGAAAGTGCCGGAGAATCTGCGGGAGTTATATGATTATATCAGAGCCGGGAAGGTCGGAGGAGACCTGAGCCAAAGGATTGATGAAGCGGTGTGTATAGCACGTAAGAATGAGGAATGGAGGTCGGAGTACATGAAAGAACTGTTACATGATGACGACGTCAGAGAAGAGGGAAGAGCAGAAGGTAGAGTGGCTGGAAGGGTAGAAGGCAGAGCAGAGGGTGAAAACCAGCTGGTAAAGCTAATAAATAGCATGATTGCTGGCGGTGATGGAGATAAGATTGCCTTGTTTGGAGAACCTGAAATCTTAAAGACAATGAAAAAGAAGTATGGGATAAATTAATTTTGCCCCATTTTGCCCCATGCGAAATAAGCGTCAACTTTCGGGGAGAGTTACTGCTGATGACAGTCTTTCCGACTTTTATCCCTGGATGTGAACCGCTGCGAAGGTAGCAAGACGATGGGCGATAAGGTGCTTTGCCAGGATGTGCTGGAACAACTGCTGGAGGAAAAGGTAGGGGAACTGGAAGATGTCCAGCCGCAGCGGGAGTTCCGTTATACTTCCGGTGGCAAGCCGATCCGTCTGGATATATATACGCGGGATAAAAAGCGTATGTACGATGCGGAGATGCAGAATCAGAACCATCAGCCGGTGGAGAAGCTGGAACTGCCGAAGCGGAGCAGATTTTACCAGTCTACGATGGATACGGATCATCTGAGTAAGGGGAAATCCTATCGGGAACTGCCGGAGGGAAGAGTGCTGTTCATATGCACCTTTGATCCATTTGGCAGGGGATATGCGAAGTATTCTTTTCAGAATCTGTGCAAAGAAGACAGGGAACTGGACCTGAAGGATGGAACGGAGAAGATTTTTTATAACTGTGCTGCGGATCCGGAGAAAGTGCCGGAGAATCTGCGGGAGTTATATGATTATATCAGAGCCGGGAAGG
>CAVJMX010000167.1:0-3371 GCA_963650795.1 Bacteroidales bacterium H4 | reverse complement strand
TTGCTGCATTACTGATCGGCGTACTTGGTACGACATCTGCATTTGCAGCATCCAGCCCATCCACAACGACTGTTGGTGATGCGACAATCTCTGCACCGGCTGGCTACACAGTAGAAGCAGTATCTGCGGAAGCTCAGACAAGCACAGAGAATCTGGTTGCAGATTTAAACCAGAGCACATCTGACAACAACACTTATACACTGACAGCAGTTGTTGAAGTGAATGCAACTACAGCAACGGTAGGGGAGGATGGTTTATACCATGTAACCTTAAGTGTATCCAGCCTTGAGGCAGGAAAGAACTATGCCGTATGGCATCTTACCTCCACAGGATGGGAGGCAGTGGATGCCACCATCAGTGGAACCAGTGTAAGCTTTGCATTAAGCAGCTTCTCTCCGATCGCTATCGTTGAAGTTGCAGCAGTAGAGACACCGGCAGGGAACGATGATTCCCACACACATTATATCCAGAGCAGAGTCGTAGCACCGACCGAGACAACATGGGGTTACACAGAGTACTACTGCGCAGCAGACGGATATTCTTATGTATCTGATTATGTAGCACCGACAGGCGCTGCAGCTACTTCCCCGAAGACAGGTGAGGCCAATGTTCTTGCAATCGTAGCAATTGCGTGTGCAGCAGGTCTTGTTGTTTGCGGAAGAAAAGTAAAATACAACTAAACTTTAGTCTAAAGTAAAATATTTCAAAGCACATGCATGTGGTGAAAAAGGCAGCAGCGCCGGAGAACGGCGCCGCTGCTTCAAGTAATATGGAGATAGATCATGAGCAGACGAGGTTATAAATGGATCAGTCTGATACTGGCAGGTGTGCTGCTTGTATGTATCGGATTGCTGGTAAGACGAAGTATTACGAAGAATGAGGCAGCAGATACTTACGAGAAGCTGGCAGATACTGTCAACCAGGTAAGTACAGAAGCGACGGAGGAAGAAGCCGTCTGGCAGGATTCTGAAGTGGAAGAAGACACAGAAGCGGTCGGCATCCCAGAGAAAAATCTCGACTGGGAGATGCTGAAGGAAGAGAACGAAGACATATACGCATGGATCTATGTGCCGGGAACACAGATTGATTATCCGGTATTGCAGCATCCGAGCAATGATAACTACTATCTGGGATATAATCTGGACGGTTCACCGGGGTATCCGGGATGCATTTTCAGCCAGAGTTATAACCGTAAGGATTTTACAGATCCCCTGACCGTGCTATACGGGCATAATATGAAGAACGGCTCTATGTTCGGGGACTTACATGAATTTGAAGATAACGAATTCTTTGAGGAGAATTCCTACATATACATCTACACACCGGAGAAGAATCTGGTGTATGAGATCTTTTCGGCGTGTGCGGTATCGGATGAATTGCTTTTGTACAAATACGATACGACGACTGAAAAGGGAATGCAGCAGTTTATTGAAGACATGACGAATGTCCGTGAGATGAATGCACATGTCCGGTCGGAGGTACAGACCTTGATCGAGGATCATTATCTGACACTGTCGACCTGTATTAAAGGAAAGTCGAACCAACGCTGGCTGGTCAACGGCGTTCTGGTCGAAGAAGATTAAACACAAACCCTTTACTACGTATGTGAGTGAGTGGGGGGGTAACAAATGAGTTATGAAAATACATCAACGAACGAATTACATAAGGATAAAAAGCAGAGACAGCGGAGATTCGTGCTGGAGCATTGGAAGATCATCTCCGTTTATTTGCTGATCTATGATATCTTTGCCGTTAACTTTTCATATTTTTTCGGACTATGGCTGCGGTTTGACCTACAGTATTCACAGATTCCGAAGGACTATCTGATCTCCTGGCTGCATTTCACGCCGGTATACACACTGGTGGCGGTCATCATCTTCTGGGCGACGCGGCTCTACCAGAGCATCTGGCGCTATGCGAGCTTTGAGGAGCTGAACCGGCTGCTTCAGGCATCTGTACTGACGGCGTTGTTTCACGTGATTGTGATCACTGCATTCTATCAGAGAATGCCGATTTCCTACTATATGATCGGAACGGCAACACAGTTCTTCCTCATGGTAGGCGTGCGGTTCTCCTATCGCTTTGTGACACTGGAGCGGATTAAGATCTCCCGCAAGAGACGTGTATTAAAGAATACCATGCTAATCGGTGCGGGGGCTGCGGGGAGGACGATCTTAAGGGAACTGAAGAATTCGCAGGATTCAGACACACAGGTATGCTGCATCATTGACGATAACTGCAATAAGTGGGGCAGATTCTTAGAGGATGTACCGATTGTGGGCGGCAGAGAGCAGATCTTAGAAGCCGTTGAGAAATATCAGATCCAGCAGATCCTGTTCGGAATCCCCTCGGCGAAGGCGTCGGCGCGCAGGGAGATCCTGAATATCTGCAAGGAGAGCGGATGTGAGCTTCGGAGCCTTCCTGGAATCAGCCAGCTGGTCAAGGGAGAGGTGCTCCTAAGCAAGATGAAGCCGGTGGCGGTGGAGGATCTGCTCGGAAGAGATCCCATCAAGGTAAATATGCAGGAGATTTTCCTTACCCTGCAGGGTAAGGTGATTCTGGTGACGGGTGGCGGCGGCTCCATCGGAAGCGAGCTGTGCAGGCAGATCGCAGAACATGAGCCGAAGCAGCTGATTATTTTTGATATTTATGAGAATAATGCGTATGACATTGAGCAGGAACTGAAGCGGAGCTATCCGAAGCTGAATCTGGTGGTGCTGATCGGCTCCGTGCGCGACAGCCGGAGATTGCAGGATGTCTTTGAGACGTATCATCCGCAGATCGTGTATCATGCGGCAGCACATAAGCACGTGCCGCTCATGGAATCGAGTCCGAATGAAGCCATCAAAAATAATGTCGTCGGTACTTACAAGACGGCATATGCGGCTCTCAAATACGGCGCACAGCGTTTTGTGCTGATCAGCACAGACAAAGCCGTGAACCCGACCAATATCATGGGCGCCAGCAAGCGGATCTGTGAGATGGTCATCCAGACGATGGATGCGATCGGCAAGGGTGGCAGTGCGGTTTGGAAATGTACTGGGAAGCAATGGCTCTGTGATCCCCCTGTTCAAAAAACAGATCGCTGCGGGTGGACCGGTCACGGTGACACATCCGGACATTGTCCGCTACTTTATGACGATTCCGGAAGCGGTCAGTCTGGTGTTACAGGCAGGAACCTACGCATGGGGCGGAGAGATCTTCGTCCTCGATATGGGAGAACCGGTCAAGATCGATACCCTTGCACGCAATTTGATCCGTTTATCCGGATATGAACCGGATGTGGACATCAAGATTGAATACTCCGGACTGCGTCCGGGGGAGAAGCTCTACGAGGAGCGTCTGATGGCGGAGGAAGGACTCAAAAAGAC
>CAVJMX010000166.1:0-3436 GCA_963650795.1 Bacteroidales bacterium H4 | reverse complement strand
ATTTTCAGGGTATCCTTTTTCACCAGATCCCGGAAAGTCACGGAATTCACCACTGTTTCCGGCAGATTTGCAAAATAACATTTCGCATACACCGCGCACAGTCCCTGTATGCCGACCAGGATCCGATCTTTTCTCGGGAATACTCTGCACATAGCTAACGTATGGGGATATTCCGTTCCGAAGCAGTGCACCACATCCGGTGCGAAATCCTCACAGATCTCCCGCAGTTCCTGTTCCAGGGCAGGATCATACAAATCCGGGCGGGTAGTATCCTCCACAAAATCATAGGCAGTGAAATATGTCTCCCCACAGGGGATACGTATTCCCCGTGATCTGCCGGCGGACAAGCCGTCTGCAGTCACATTTTCCGCTGCCATCCTGGAAGCTGACAGTCTCTCTGTCACTGGGAACGCCACCGCCAGTTCGATGCCCTTACTGTCACCGTGGCTTAACACCGCCATTAACAATCCCGACAGCCAGCCTTCCTTGTTGGAACTCTCTCTATGAAAATGTTCTGCCACCGCCGGCAGCATGATATTACACAGCCACAATACACGCATGGATCGTTCCCTCTGTTCTCCGTTAATTAAAAATCCAGTTCAGATACGGCAACAGCCGCACTTCCACATCATACATTCCCCGTAGCAGCAGGAAGAAATATAATAAGAATGCTGCCACGCATCCCGCCGTGCACAGCCGGCGGAACCACTTTTTCTCAATCTTCTGTAAAGCTCCCGGAATTAAAAATATCTGCACCGCGATCAAATAATATCCAACTCTGGACACTTCCGGGATGAAGGATCCACAGCAATACACCACCAGTCCCATCAGATTCAGGTAAAAGTAATACCGATATCTGCGGTCTTCGCGGATACATTTCCGATAGCAGAATAGGCACAGCACCAGGGTTCCGATGCATTTCCCGATATTTGCCCAGGAGATCTGTCCGTTATCGAACATGGAATTCTCATAATATGGGTAAAAATAAAATATGATTCTGCGATAGATGTCCTGCCCGAAGATCAGAGATAAGATCAGCAGCACACCCACGCCGTAATGCCATTTTTTTAAGCTAGCCCGTGACAGCAGATCCGCGACGATATATGCCGGGATGACTAACAGCACCGATTTATGAATCGTAGCGCCCAACAGCACCCAAAGGATAAATTTGCCGTATTCGCCCCGCAGCACATATTTCTGCGCATACATCACCAGTGCCAGTGCAAAATAGTACCGCACGGAATTCATGCTATTGAAATAGAATCCTTCGGTCAGCAGCAAAAACAGCGACATCACATACCAGTCTGCCTGGTCATGCAATGACTTCAGGAAGAAAAACACCGTGATCAAGGAGAAAAATCCAAAAATCGGCAGATAAGAACCTTCCCCAAAGATCAGATGGAAAAATTTCACCAGATACACGAATCCCTTTTCATAAGAGACATGCCTTCCCTGATCGATCAACTGGAAATTCAGCCAGTAGACCCAGTAATCACCGCCCACGGCGATACGACAGGCAGATACCCCTGACAGCAGCCCGAAGATGGCGATCTCCGCCACCAGGTTCCTCGCCTGCTGTCTGTCATATCCCACACGGGTTCCGGGCAGCAGTCTCCCCGACAGATATCCTGCCGTGTAGGCGCTGTTACTCACACAATATCCAAATATTAATGTTACCGCGGTCAGCACGATATATATCAGTGCACTTTTCTCCATCTATCGCTCCCCCGCCTCGCGGATGCCTTCCCGCATCCATTGTTTTGCCTGTTTCAAAGACACATCGGCACACAGTGTGCTCTTATGTGCATACAAAAAACGCAGTGCCAGGATCCACTCCAGTCTGCCGTACAGATAATGGTACAGCACACCCCTGTCGTGGAAAAACTTCTCATTATAGCCCTGAAACCAGCTGGATTCTCCCGCTTCTTCCCTGCCGATGGTCACCGGCGCAGTATAGACACGGTATCCCTTTTTCAGAAATTCCGTTAAAAACAGGCTGTCCTCGCCATTGCTGTATTTGGCGCCGCCGCCGAACAGCAAGGAAAACGTAATTCCGGATTCTAATAACCGGTCTCTGCGGACAGCAAAGCTTACCGCCCCATAACGCCCGCAATTATACCAATGGACCCGTTTCCGCTCCGTAATATGATAAGTTCTGCGCGCTTCTACCACTGTGATGTTAAAAATGATCATATCCGCTTCGGGATTCTTCTCGAATTCTGCCAGAATTGCCGCTTCGTAGCCATCCTCATATACAATATCCGCATCCGAAAAAAGGCAGATGTCTCCCTCTGCCCGCAGAATCGCCTCATTACGGCTTCTGCCGATTCCTCTGTCCGGAAAACTGCAAAACCGTATCCGGGATTGTTGCTCCCCGTAGGATAGCTGCATTTCCTCGTATGCCAGTCTGTCGCACTGATTCACGATCACTGCATCCGACTGCAGATTCATATGTTCCACCGTCTCCGGGAGTGTGGTGTTCATCACAGATGCCAGAACTTCTACTCTCATTCCTGTCTTCCTCCCGGGAGAAAATAATATCTGCGGATCAATCCTTCATCCGCATTCCATAAAAAGGCTCCGGTCACCAGGCAGTCCTGAGGAATCAGGTATTCCAGTACCGCTTCTAACTGTTTGCCCACATATTCTCCTGCAGGTACCGCTAGCAATACCACATCTGCCTTACGCAGCGCGGCACCGCTTTCGGGGCATAACAGAGGACTGGGTACTGCCAGATATGTCACGTCAGGCGCACTTTTCTCTAATGCTGCCACGATTTCCCCGGGATCCGCCTCCGGCAGGGCACCGCATACCGCCACGGTAAGTTCTTCTATCTTCTGTACATTCTTACGTTCCGCCGCTTTCTGCAGCAGATATTTCACATTTTCCGCAAAGCCTGTGCTGTTTATCGTTCCCAGGCTGTTCAGTCCGTAGCGTCTGCGCAGTGTCGCCGGCAGCCGGATACTGTCTCTGGACAGTTCCCACATGAGTGAAACTACCACAGAGAGGAAGCAGGATACCACTGCCGCCAGGATCACGGCACGAAGCGTCCGCACATCCGGTACTACCGCTTCCGCCTGATTACCATGATCCAGCACTTTGATCAGCCGGATCTCCGCCATACTCTCCGCAAATTCGCTGCACATGGTCTCTTCCACCGCTCCTGCCAGAGCAATGCTCTCCTCAGGATCCTGCAGCGTGGCTTTCGTCACGGGAATGCTGAAGTCGGAAGGCAGCGTGGCGGAAAGTGCATTCGAGATGCGGTCTCTTCCCATTGCCAGGACTTCTGCTGCCGCATTCTCCCCCCGGTCGGATGCCTCCTGTAAATGTGTCTCCACACCGTCCAAAAACTCTCCGGTATGGATCAGGCTGTTCCAGGTAGCTTCGTTGATATAGTAAGCTCCTGCCGCATTGGGGTTCTCAAAATATTCTACCT
>CAVJMX010000165.1:0-3448 GCA_963650795.1 Bacteroidales bacterium H4 | reverse complement strand
AAATCCGGGTTTAAACGTTTCCTGATCGCAGTAGCGCTGATTATCGTATTCCTCGCAGCGGGACTGTATATTCTGGTAGGCAAAGTCTATGCTGAGATGAATTATGAAGAGATCGCATCTGTGTCAGACTCTCCTATGAAGGAAGAAGGCGTAACGAATATCCTACTGATCGGTAATGATTCCCGTGAGAACGGGGAGGATGGCAGATCTGATGCCATGATCCTGCTGTCCATCAGTAATAAGACGAAGAAGATATATATGACATCCCTGCTGCGAGATATGTATGTGGACATTCCGGGACATAAGAGCAACCGTCTGAACGCCGCCTATTCCTATGGTGGTGCGGAATTGCTGATGCAGACCATTGAACAGAATTTTGATATTCATATCAGCCGCTATGTGCTGGTGAATTTTGAAGCCTTCGCAAATCTCGTAGATGCGGTCGGTGGTGTGGATCTGGAACTGACTTCAAAAGAAGTGGAATACGTAAACGGCTATCTTGTGGAATATAATATTTTACTGGGAAGGCCGGAAGGAACGGACTATTTTGACGACCTGTCCGGCGGCATGGTGCATCTGAACGGTCCCCAGGCACTGGCATATTGCAGAAACCGTTATATCGGTACGGATTTCGGCAGAACCGAACGCCAGCGAAAGGTGCTGACTGAGGTTATTCACAAGTTGCCTAAGGGCGTGTTGACGAATCCGAAGAAACTGATTGAAGGTCTGATGCCGAACCTGACCACGAACCTGACCCAGACGGAATGCTATCGCTTAAGCCTGATGGCACCGAAGATCCTGACCTACGATATCGTACAGAACAGCATTCCTATTGAGGGCACTTACAAGGATGCTACCATACGTGAGATGGCAGTGCTGGAAGTGGATTTCGATGCAAATAAAAAGTTCCTGCAGGAGAATCTGTACGGAGAGGGAGACAGCTTGGTAGCGACGGAATCTTCTGCAAATTAAGCGATTCATCGGAAAACAGAGGGAGAACATATATGGGGCAGAAAAGAAAGCGGTTTGTGGCAGTACTCTGTACTGCTGTCGTAATGGCGCTTAGTGGCTGCGGGGATGATCTGACACAACAGGTCTATATCCCTGGAATCGAGGACCTGGCGCAGCCTATCGGTGGTAATAATAACGGATTGCAGGACAGTACGTCTGCGGAAAATTCCGGGGAGACCTCACAGACAGGCTCTTCGGACGGAGAAAATGTTGCGCAGTCGGAACAGTCAGGAGAGTCCGATGCTTCGGGGGACCGCTACACGATTACGATCTCTGCGGCAGGAGATGTTACCTTGGGCAATCATCAGGAACAGGGCTATAGCGCTTCTTTTCGTCAGGTGTACGATCAGGCGGAGGATGAGGGTTATTTTTTCGAGAATGTCAGAGATATTTTTGCAGCGGACGATATGACCATCGTGAATTTGGAGGGACCGTTGACTACATCGGAGCAGATGCGTGAGGGGCAGACCTATTGCATCAAGGGAAATCCAGCGTACGTTCATCTGCTGACACTGGGCAGTATTGAAGCGGTCAGCTTCGCAAATAACCATCGGCTGGACTATGGAGAGCAGGGCAGCCAGGATACGGTGGCAGCATTAGAGCAGGAAGGTATTGTCTATGCCTATGATAAAAACGTGGGTGTATATGAGGTTCCGGGCAGCGCAGCTGCCCATGGAGGAGAGCGGAATCTGAAAATAGGCATTATCTCTGTCAACGAGGTAGAATGGGGGGCACAGGTAGAGAAGCTGATTCAGAATAATATTGAAGTTCTGCGGGCACAGAACGTGGATCTGATTTTTGCCTGCTGCCACTGGGGCATAGAGAAAGACACCTACCCGGAGAACTATCAGCAGCAGCTTGGCAAAAAGTGCATTGACTGGGGCGTGGATCTGGTCATCGGTCATCATCCTCATGTGCTTCAGGGAATCGAGGAATACAAGGGCAGATATATTATTTACAGTCTGGCGAATTTCTGCTTCGGAGCTAATCGGAACCCGACGGACAAAGATACCATGATTTTCCAGCAGACGTTTACTTTTGAAAACGGACAAAAGGTGGAGGATCAGAATGCCCGGATCATCCCCTGTATGGTAAGCTCTGTATCCACAAGAAATGATTTTAAACCAACACCGGCAGTCGGAGAGGATGCAAAGAGAATCCTGGAGCGGATGAACGAATACAGCAGGGATTTTGGCGTGGAATTTGATGAAAACGGTGAAATTATTGTAAATTAGGTGAAGGGAAGCAGCCGATGGAAAAAGCATTTAAACTTGATTTTGCCAACGATAAGACGGGAAGCCTGTATGTGAACTGCTGCGGATGCTCCCAGACGGCGCCGCTGCACAGCTTCGGACCGGCATCCAAGCCGCATTATCTGATTCATTATGTCTTGAGCGGGAAAGGACATTTCCGGTTTCATGATAAGGAATACCAGTTGGAGGCGGGCTATGGATTCCTGATCCAGCCCAACGAACTGGCTTTTTACCAGGCGGATGAGAAAGATCCCTGGAGCTATCTGTGGGTGGGATTCGCCGGAAGCCGGGCAGAAGAATACTTACATAGCATGGGACTGTCTGACAGACACCCTATTTTTACCTGCGATAGATCCGAGGAACTGTATTCTATCGTCCGGGATATGATGGAGCATAATACCTTCGGTATCGCGGATGATCTGCGCCGTAATGGGCTGTTAGGGGTATTTCTGTCGGTGATCGCAGACAGTGCCGGTGTCGTAGCGCGAGAGGAAGAGGATAAGGGCAACCAGTACGTGAAAAAGGCAGTCTCTTTTATCCAGAGCAACTACTGTAATCCCATCAAGGTCACGGATGTGGCGGATTATGTATGTATCAACCGCAGCTACCTATATACGCTGTTCCAGAACTATCTGGGGATGTCGCCACAGCAGTTTCTCACGACGTTCCGCATTACCAAGGCGAGAGAACTGTTGGAATCCACGAATTATCCCATTGAAAGTATTGCGCTGTCCTGCGGCTACAGCGATGCACTGGTATTCACCAAGGCGTTTCATGCCATGAAGGGCATGTCTCCCTCGAAATACCGCAAAGAAAGCCACAGAGAGAGCACAAAAGAACAGCTTCAGGAGGTCGAGGGCTTAATCGCCCAGCTCCTGAAGCCGCAATAAGTTTTTAAATCGTTAAATTGTTTTCAGAAATTATTTTTTCCTAAATTCTTCTCTACATATTCCAGGATATAGAAATTATCTTCCGGCATCTGACATCCGACGATATACAGTCCGTTATCGTCGGAGCAGCGGATGATGCGTCCTTCCAGTTCATTATGGTTTTCCTTAAATAAGTGTTCGTCATATGTCATGTGGAAATCCTTATGATTGCAAAATACAATCATATAAAGAATAGCACAGAAATGAAATGATTAAAAAAGAAAATGCAACATTTTGTAATAGAATGTTGCATTT
>CAVJMX010000164.1:0-3460 GCA_963650795.1 Bacteroidales bacterium H4 | reverse complement strand
GGTTGGTGATATCGGACGTTTCACTGATCCCAAGCAGATACAGAAGCTTGCAGGGCTGGAAATAGTCAAGAAAAGCTCCGGTAAAAAGAAAGGTCAGCCAAGAATCAGTAAGAGGGGCAGACGAAAACTACGAAGAACGATGTATGAATCAGCGCGTGCACTGATGAATTGGAATCCTGCATTTCAAGATGTGTTCCTTTATTATCGGAATAGAAAAAAGAATCCATTGGGAGGAATGCAGGCGAAAATAGCTGTGGCATGTAAAGCAATCCGGATCTTCTATGTAGTATTACAAACTGGCTGTGATTTTGATGAAGAAAAGTTCCGAAAGGACATCATCAGACCAGAGGCAGCATAACAAAAGCACATACTGTAACAGATAACGTCCGCCAAGGATTCAATTGGTGCTGGATTACAGGAGTGCTCTCTAGGCAATGACAAAGCAGAGCGAAGCCGCTAAGACATAACTTATAGGGCATGACCCTGGATAGGAGCAGAGGCGGCACCCCACTATGGGTAGGCTGGACGAAGGAATTTAGGACTCTTGCAAGTAAAGATGATCCTGTTAGACATGAGAGGTTAGCAGCCATAGGAAAGAATGGGACACAGATTCGCCTTCAAAAAAGGATGACGTTTTATTTCGTGTACCTTTCTGACTGGAAAACGAAGTGTATTGAACCAGAAATGACACAGTTTTCGCCCATTGTTATGAGTTTGTCATTGTTTGTAACTTAATTAACCATTGCACAGATGGCGAAAATAAAGGCTTTTTTGTGCAAAATATATAAGAAAGTATAGAGAGAATTTTATCATGTGTAAAGTTATAGCAATCGCAAATCAGAAGGGTGGAGTTGGCAAAACCACCACAACAAGCAATTTAGGAATTGGACTGGCAAAACAAGGAAAGAAAGTTTTACTGATAGATGCAGACGCACAGGGCAGTCTTACGGCAAGTCTTGGCATTCAGGAGCCGGACAGACTGGAAATTACACTTGCAACTATTATGGCAAACATTATCAATGATGAGAAAATAAAACCGGAGTACGGCATTTTAAGACATGAGGAAGGGGTGGAGTTTATGCCGGGAAATATCGAGCTTTCCGGTTTGGAAACCTCGCTTGTGAATGTTATGAGCAGGGAGACGGTGTTGCGTACCTATATAGAACAGCAGAAAGACCGCTACGATTACATTCTGATTGACTGTATGCCGTCACTCGGCATGATTACGATAAATGCTTTTACCTGTGCGGATAGTATTTTAATTCCGGTACAGGCGGCATATCTGCCAGTAAAAGGTCTGGAACAGCTTATTAAAACCATTGGAAAGGTAAAGCGGCAGATCAATCCGAAGCTGGAGATTGAGGGAATTTTGCTTACAATGGTTGATAACCGTACCAATTATGCCAAGGACATCAGCAATCTGTTGATTGAAAACTATGGAAGCAGAGTGCGGATATTTGAAAACAGTATTCCAATGTCGGTAAGAGCTGCGGAGATTTCTGCGGAAGGGGTGAGCATTTATAAGCACGATCCAAATGGCAAGGTAGCAAGTGCCTATCAGTCATTGACGGAGGAGGTGCTTGGCGATGAGTAAGACAGGAAGTGCCGCAAAGGTAAAGTTGAACAGCTTTGATGATTTATTTGGCAGTAGTGAGATGCAGACGGCAGGTTCGGAACAGATTATCAATGCTCCGTTAGCCGAATTGCACGATTTCAAAAATCATCCTTTCCGTGTGGTTGATGATGAAAAGATGGAGGAAACTACAGAGAGTATCCGGCAGTACGGTGTACTTGTACCGGGAATTGCAAGACCGAGAATTGATGGAGGATATGAGCTGATTTCCGGACATCGCAGAAAACATGGTTCACAGAGAGCCGGGAAATCAGAAATGCCGGTTATTGTCCGAAACTATTCTGATGATGAAGCTACGATCATCATGGTAGATTCCAATATCCAAAGAGAGGATATTTTACCAAGTGAAAAAGCAAAAGCCTATAAGATGAAATACGAAGCCATGAAGCATCAGGGAAAGAAATCGGGTAAGAATACGCTGGATAAGGTTGGGGAAACTGCCGGAGAGAGTGCAAAAACAGTACAAAGGTATATTTACCTTGCCCGCTTATCGGATGCACTTTTAGATATGGTCGATAAAAAGAAAATTGGAATTGTGCAGGGTGTAGAGCTGTCATTTCTGACAGAACAGCAACAGGAGTGGGTGCAGGTTGTTCTTGAAGAAACCGGAGTGACCATTTCAACGGCACAGGCATCGAAACTGAAGGAGTATGGAAAAAGTGATGAACTGACACTGGCAATGGTAAGATTGATCCTGACAGAACCTAAACCGAGAGAGCGGAAAGTAACCATCAAGGCAGATAAGATCAGCAGATATTTTCCAGCAGATTATTCTAATGAGCAGATTGAAAATGTTATCTATCAGCTATTGGATGAGTGGAATAGTTCAAATAGTGAGAAATAAGCAGCAAAGGAGGCATGAAAAAGTGGACGAGAATACAAAATTTGATTACTACTATGGAATTGAAGCAGACCAGTTCTCTTTTTATCGTGTCCCCCGGCTGTTGATTAAGGATGAGCGATTCAAGGGGCTTAGCAGCGATGCCAAGCTCCTGTATGGCTTGATGCTCGATCGGATGTCACTGTCTATGAAAAATGGATGGCTGGACGAGGAAAACAGGGCGTATATCATCTATACGGTGGATGCGATTATGGAAGATTTGGGATGTGCGAAAGCAACCTGTGTCAAGATTATGAAAGAGCTGGATTCCGAAAAAGGGATTGGATTGATTGAAAAAAAGCGCAGAGGTCTTGGCAAACCGGATATTATCTATGTGAAAAACTTTGCCACAATGTCAGAGGAACAGGAGGTAAAAGAGCCTGAGAATACTGGAAAATCCACAGAAGTTCAAAATTTGAACTTCAAGAAGTCTAATATTGATACTTCAAGAAGTTCAGAAATTGAACTTCAGGAGGTACAAAATCTGAACCGCCAGAAGTATAAAAAGCAGACTTCAAGAGGTTCAGAAACTGAACTTGCAGAAGTTCAGGATTTAGCCCCTATTTATACTAACTATAATAAGACTGATATAAATTATACTGATATGAGTTATACCAATCCAATCCATCCATTCGGTGAAGGAAAACAGACCGATGATAGGATGGGTGGAGCAGATGCGTACATAGAGATTATCAAAGAGAATATTGAGTATGATCATCACATGAAATATGATGGAATAAATGACAGGGAATTGTATGATGAATTATTTGAATTGATCTGTGAGGTTGTATGTGTAAAGCGGACTACGATACGGATTGCGGGGGAGGAGTATCCCTATGAGCTTGTAAAGTCAAAATTCTTAAAGCTGAGGAGTAATCATCTGGAATATGTGATAGTACCTTACAGAAGCTGGGACTGGGACATTTTGATGCGTGGGCGGCATCCTT
>CAVJMX010000163.1:0-3546 GCA_963650795.1 Bacteroidales bacterium H4 | reverse complement strand
GAAAAAGGGTGGTATCTACATCACCTCCGGCATCATCGATGACAAGGAACAGACCGTGGTAGAGGCAGTGAAGGCAGCAGGACTGGAAGTGTTGGAAGTGACCTACCAGGGAGAATGGGTCAGCGTTACCGCAAGAAAAAATTAGAGGATTTTTACAATGTATCAGTTTTTTGTAGAGCCGGAGCAGATCGACGTAGCAACAAAAAGCGTCATCATCCGGGGAACCGATGTCAATCATATTAAAAATGTACTGCGCATGCGTCCCGGCGAGGAAGTGGCAGTCAGCAACGGAATCGACAGGAAAGAGTACCGTTGTGGGATCCTTTCCCTGGAGGAGGACTGCATCCGCCTGGAACTGCGTTTTATCAAGGAAGACGGTGTGGAACTTCCGGCGAAGATCTATCTGTTCCAGGGACTGCCCAAGGCGGACAAAATGGAACTTATTATCCAGAAAGCAGTGGAACTGGGAGCTTTTCAGGTGATTCCTGTGGCAATGAAGCGCTGCGTGGTGAAGCTGGATGAGAAAAAAGCAGACGCGAAAATCAAGCGCTGGCAGGGCATTGCGGAGGCGGCAGCCAAGCAGAGCAAGCGGGGTGTGATTCCTGCCGTGGCGCCCGTGATGAGCTACGCGCAGGCAGTAAAGCAGGCATCCGAAATGGATCTGAAGCTGGTACCCTATGAACTGGCAGAGGGAATGGAGCAGACGAAGCAGCTGATCGAAAGCGCAAAACCGGGACAGCGGATCGCTGTTTTCATCGGTCCGGAAGGCGGCTTCGATCCGGAGGAGATCCGGATCGCCACTGAGGCCGGAATCCAACCCATTACCCTGGGGAAACGGATCCTGCGTACAGAAACTGCCGGATTTACGACTATTGCATGGCTGATGTATCAGTTGGAAAATTAGGGAGCACAGGACGCCTATACGTGGCATATTTTAATCATAAGAATATATGCAGCTCACTTAGAATAAAGAAGCTGTTTCGATAGCAAGGAGAAGAAGAGAATGGAAGTCTATTTGGACAATTCCGCTACCACAAGGACTTTTCCGGAAGTAGCCGAGTTGATGACAAAGATCATGTGTGAAGATTACGGCAATCCCTCCAGCCTGCATATGAAGGGAGTGGAGGCGGAGAAATACCTCCGCTATGCCAAGGAGACTCTGGCGAGAATCCTGAAAGTGGAGGAGAGAGAGCTGTTGTTCACCTCCGGTGGTACGGAGTCCGACAATATGGCGTTGATCGGCTGTGCTCTGGCGAACTGCCGCAGAGGCAACCATCTGATCACAACGGAGATAGAGCATCCTGCGATCCTACAGACCATGCGTTACCTGGAGAGCCAGGGATACCGTGTCACCTATCTGCCGGTAGATTCCTGCGGACGCATCCGCTTAGAAGACCTGCACAGAGCCATGACACCGGAGACCATTCTGGTATCCATTATGCATACAAACAACGAGATCGGAGCCCTGCAGCCCATTGAGGAAGCCGGAGCCCTGATCAAGCAGATGAACCCCGACACCCTGTTCCATGTGGATGCGGTACAGGGATTCGGCAAATCCCGCATCTATCCGAAGAAGATGCACATTGATCTGCTGTCCGTCAGCGGACACAAGATCCACGGACCGAAAGGTGTCGGTCTGTTATATGTAGGAGAAAAGGTCAAGATCCAGCCCATCGTATTCGGCGGCGGGCAGCAGCAGAACCTCCGCTCCGGTACCGAGAATGTGCCCGGCATTGCGGGGCTGGCGAAAGCAGCGGAAATGCTGTACAGCCATTTTGATGAGGATCATGCGAGACTCTGTGCCTGCAAGCGAAGATTCATCGAAGGAGTGGAGAGACTGGACCATGTGACGGTCAACGGATTATTGCCGGATGCTCCTTACGGAGAGGGTACGGCAGCCCATATCGTCAGCGTATCTTTTGCCGGAGTGAGAAGCGAAGTGCTCCTGCATGCACTGGAAGACAAAGGAATCTATGTCTCCGCCGGAAGCGCCTGCTCCGCGCATAAGCCGCAGCCTTCCGCTACACTGAAAGCCATCGGGGTGGATAAATCCCTGCTGGATTCCACCATCCGCTTCAGCTTTTCCGTATTTACCACGGAAGAAGAGATTGACGTTTGCCTTCAGGCATTGTACAATATAGTACCTATGTTACGCAGATACAGTCGCAGATAAGAAAGGAAAAAACGTGTTTACATCATTTTTGATAAAGTATGCCGAGATCGGCATTAAAGGAAAAAACCGTTATCTGTTCGAGGACGCTCTGGTACGTCAGATCAAATACGCTCTGAAAAAGTGTGAGGGAGAATTCCTGGTACACAAGACACAGGGACGTATTTTCGTGGATGCAGAGTCAGAATTCGACTATGATGAAGTAGTGGCACACCTGCAGAGAGTCTTCGGTATCTCCGGCATCTGCCCGGTAGTCCATGTACAGGATGAGGGCTTCGAGAAGCTGTGTGAGACCGTGATCGACTACATTGCAAAGGTATATCCCGAGTGCAACCAGACCTTCAAGGTGGCAGCGAGACGTGCCAGAAAAAATTACCCCAAGGATTCCATGACCATCAACATGGATATGGGCGAAGCTATCCTGAATGCTTATCCCAATATGAAGGTGGATGTACACCATCCCGACATCATGCTGAATATCGAGATCCGTGAAGAGATCTATATCTACTCCGTGATCCTGCCCGGACCCGGAGGAATGCCCGTAGGCACCGGCGGTAAAGGAATGCTGCTTTTGTCCGGCGGCATCGACTCTCCTGTGGCAGGCTATATGATTGCCAAGAGAGGCGTCAAGATCGATGCGGTATATTTCCATGCACCGCCTTACACCAGCGAACGTGCGAAGCAGAAGGTCGTTGACCTGGCGAAGATCGTTGCCCGTTACACCGGACCGATTTATCTGCATGTGATCAACTTTACCGATATTCAGTTATATATTTACGAGAAGTGTCCGCATGAGGAACTGACCATTATCATGCGCCGTTATATGATGCGTATTGCGGAGCAGATCGCAAAAGAGACCGAGTGCTTAGGTCTGATCACCGGTGAGAGCATCGGTCAGGTGGCATCCCAGACCATGAATTCCCTGATCGCTACCAACGAAGTATGCGAACTGCCGGTATACCGTCCGCTGATCGGATTCGACAAGCAGGAGATCGTAGAAGTATCCGAGAAGATCGGCACTTACGAGACTTCCATTCTGCCCTATGAAGACTGCTGTACTATCTTCGTGGCAAAACATCCTGTGACGAAGCCGAATGTAAAGGTGATCCGCAGACATGAGCACAATCTGGATGAGAAGATCGACGAACTGGTGCAGACCGCATTAGAGACCAAAGAACTGATCATTGCGGAAGCATAAGTGCGAATGCAGAGTAACTATTCAGAACCGGAGAAACAGAGGTGCTGAATAGTTACTTTTTTGGAATGGCATATAAAAAACACCTCAAGAGGATTGCGTCTCTCAAGGTGTTCTCTGTCTTACTATGTATTCGGACTTCCGAATCGGTAATTATACCAGATAAGGCTTTAATACTTCC
>CAVJMX010000162.1:0-3764 GCA_963650795.1 Bacteroidales bacterium H4 | reverse complement strand
AACATTACGATCTCCTTCAATTTTTTCGGAGAAGCATCCCTGGGGTATTTCTTCAGTTCTTCGTAATCAAAGCCGTACCGCTCACAGGTCTCCCGCAGCAGGAAATGCAGCATTCTCCGGTCGATCAGCACTCCGAACTTCTGATGATACCGGTAGGATTTCAGCAGAATATTTTCTTCCAGGGTAAAATTATCAAAAATATCTTTTTTCCAGAATTCCCTCTCATAGCGGGCGATCTGCAGACTTCCTTCCGGGACGCAGAACTTTTCGGGCGAAAAATCCGCGGCAATCAGTGCAGTCACTTCACCTCTTCTGAGTTTCAGTTCCTTTTCGTCATAATATCCGCAGATATAGCCGTCCTTCCCGGGGGCTTTCCGCTCCGGGCTTTTCCTTCCCCGTTCCGCGGACAGTCTCCGGAAGAGGTCCTGTTCCGAGGTCTCCGAAGTCTCCACTTCATCTGCCAGGAATCCGTGCCGCATGATCAGGATCCGGTCACAGAATTTCTGTATTTTCTCGCTGTTATAATGGATAAAAAGAATACCGATCCCGTTCTCTTTCATTTTACCCAGGATGTCTCTTAAGATTCCCTGCTCTTCGGCGGTGCAGTTCTCTCCCAGACCGTAGACGCACAGGATCTTCACGTTATTTTCAATGGCTTTGTATATCTCAATGATCTGCCGCTCGAATCCGGTCAGTTCATAGACCTTTTTCTGCAGATCCACATTTCCTCCATATTGCTCTATGATCTGCGTGATGTGCTCTTTTAATTTTTTCCTGCGGATCAGTACATTTTTCCACGCATCGGAGCCGATCACCGTAAGGTTGTCCAAGATCGACAGACGGGGAATCAGCGTCGTCTGCTGCGTGATCCCATAGATACCGCAGCTTCGGGCTTCCCTGACACTGCGGTACTCCATTTTCTGACCGCAATAATAAACCGTTCCGCCTCTGACTCTCTGATCCCCCGTCAGCACATCCATCAGTGCCAGAATTCCACTGTCGCTCAATCCCAGGATCCCCAGAGTCTCCCCACTGTATAATTCAAAGGAGACATGATCGATCACTGCAATATCCTGTTGTACCAACACCAGATCTTCAACCTTAAAAATGGAATTCTTCATAACTACACTACCATTCTGGGAATCGTGATCGTGATCGTCGTGCCGATTCCCAATGTACTCTTCACATCCAGACCATATTCTTTTCCGAAATAGAACTTAATTCTCTGATTCACATTCGTCAGAGCAATTCCCGTACCACGACCGGTCTTTTTCTCCACCGGCAGTCCTTCCGATGCTCCGGCAAGTTTTCTGTGGATCTCCTGCAGGGTCACATCGTCCATTCCTTTTCCGTTGTCCGAGATAATAATGAGCAGATCTCTCTGGGTCAGATACGCCTTTAGCCGTATCCGTCCGCCGCCGATCCGGTCGTTGACGCCGTGATATATGGCGTTTTCCACCAGAGGCTGCAGGGTAAGCACCGGCAGCACATGTGTCAGTATGCCGTCCTCCACATCTTCGATCTCTGTCTCGAACCGGAACCGGTCTCCGAATCTGCAGTTCTGGATCAGCATATAATTCCGTACATTGTCGATCTCCTCCTGCAGCGTTGCCACATCCCCGGGACGATTGATATTGTAGCGGAAGATCGTGGACAGTGCTTCCGTCATATCCGCAATATCCTGCGCGTTCTGTACCAGCGCCCTGCCCCTTATCACCTCCAGCGTATTATACAGAAAGTGGGGGTTGATCTGGTTCTGCAGCGCGTGCAGTTCCGCCTCCATCTTCAGATTCTTGGAATACATCTCTTCGTTTACTTTTTCACTGATCGAATAATACAGCTCTCTGTCCTCGGGAGTGCAGGACTGCAGATACTTTTCCGTCTCCTCTTCCCCGTCCTCCCGGGGCGTGAGAAGCAGCCGCAGGCTTTTGATCAGTCTCATCTTATTTCTGTAACTGTGTAAGAGCCACAGAAATGCGATCCCCAGGATCACAAGCAGGATTCCCAATACGATACACATTTACGCTACCTCAAGAATAAAAGTTCCGATATTCCGTAGGTTTTACCCCCACGGACTTCACAAACAGTTTCGTGAAATATTTCAGATCCGCATAGCCCACTTCACGTGCCACATCTCCGACGCGCATCTGTGTGGTCTTCAGAAGCTCCTTTG
Source organism: Bacteroidales bacterium H4 (assembly GCA_963650795.1). Lineage (GTDB taxonomy): Bacteria > Bacillota > Clostridia > Lachnospirales > Lachnospiraceae > Acetatifactor. Next base: position 1,591 of record CAVJMX010000162.1, on the reverse strand, counting down.
CCCGCTCCATCCGCACATTCTGCAAATAGCTGTTGAAGCCCTGTCCCACTTCATTTTTAAACAGGATGCTGAAATAATTCGGGCTTAAGCAGACCAGTCTGGCAATATCATCCAGGCTGAAATTCTCCGCATAATGAACATTGACATATTCCTTCGCCATCCGGATAGGCTTGCTCTCCTTCTCTCCGATGATCTTGCGGCAGTACTCCATGCATGCCGTAAGATAGGCATTCAGATCCCGGTATAGCGTCCGCAGATCGTAATGGTTGTCCACCGTCTCTAAGATCCTGGTATACATGGAAAATCCGTTGAGATCCACGCCCAGGACACCTGCCACCGTACTGTGCAGTTCGTTCAGGAAATAATGAACCACGGCATCCGCCTGTCCACAGATGCTTTTTCCGTCCGGACCTTTTTCCACATATTTCTGCCAGGTTTTGTCTAAGATCCTGCCCAGTGCATCCGGATCCATTCTCTCCACCCCGGATGCAAAACCGCAGTCTTTCAGATACTGGAGATATTCCACTTTGGTCACCGTTTTGCGGTCACACGCCGCATCATAGCGGAAAATACATTCCTTGGGTCTCTCATAGCGATAGGCGATGGCAGACACTGCCTGTTTGTATTTTTCACGGATGTTCTCTAACGTTCCGTCCGCATCACTTAATCCCATGCAGATCCGCATGAAATTAAATTTATAATTCAGGTTATTGATCGTAATACCGATCTTTTCCATGCATTCCGCGAGTTCCACCGAGGTTCCGTTCCGGTACTGCATAAGGAAAAAGCCCCGTTTTTCCACAATGATATATTCTACTTCTTCGCAAACCGTCTCCAGTTCGACTTTTATTTTCCGACAGAGATCCTCTAACAGGGTAGTGATCTGGTTGCCTTCTTTTAAGTCATATTCTTCTGTGGATACTTTGATCACCGCGCACTGAAACGCCCCGGTTCCGAAATGGAATATTTTCTCCCCGTTGACTTCCGGAATATCCTCTTCCTCCGTGGACACATTATGTAATAGTCTGTTGGCATAATCCTTGCGCAGCATCTCCCTGGTGCGTATATACTGCTGTTCCATATCTTTGTCCAAGCTGATCTTCTTCTCCTTGGATGCCACCAGCTTCTCTAAGATTCCGTTTAATTCACTCTGCTTGATCGGTTTTAAGAGATAATCCTGTACGCCCAGCTGCAATGCCGACTTCGCATATTCAAATTCTCTGTATCCGCTGATCACCACGAACTGCGTCTGGGGAAGCGTCTTTAGCACCTCTCTGATCAGATCAATACCGTTCATCAGCGGCATCATAATATCCGTGATCACGATATCCGGCTGCTGTTCCCTGATTTTATGCAGCGCATCCAGCCCATTATTTGCCTCGCCGACGATCTCACATTTCTCTACGGTGATCAGATGCTTGATCAGTTCTACGATGCCCTGTTCGTCATCTGCTACAAATACTCTCATCCTTCATCATCCTTCTCTTTTTTTCACCAGGATCGCCGCACTTAAGCACCCCGCTGCTGCGATCACCAGGAAAATATAGCATCCCCACACAAATAAATAACTCCCGCTCTGCTCCAGCAGCAG
>CAVJMX010000161.1:0-4034 GCA_963650795.1 Bacteroidales bacterium H4 | reverse complement strand
GCCGCTCATAAAAGCGGCGTTAAATTTAACGGTAGGCGCATGATTTGACGTTTACAGTTCATCTATAGAAAGTCTGTATAGATAAGATTTCAAAGATGCCATATATAGGATATTAGATATATGGAGATCATTTATCGCACCCTATGTGCAGTTCAAGGCATATCGCCGTGAAATTCACTTTTTATAATTGAAGAGGAACGAGCAGGAAAGGAGTATTTATTGGAACAGAACGATATTATAACAAAGAATTTTGAAAGTTATGCGGATGTAGCGGTGGATATAGTGAATGCATTACTGCATGAAGGAAATGTAGTGGTGAGTAGCGAGGAGATGCTTACTGCTGCAACTGAGAGCTTATATGCAGACAGCACGAATACATTGCACAATCAACTGGAAGATGTTGCAAAGTACCATGTGATCGGCGGAATGCCAAGAGCCATGTATCTGTTTGCAAATCAGACGAAAGTGGATAAAGGGATGATTCTGCGCAAAGCCGGATATATCGGCGGAGAATATCGCAGACAATATGAAAAGCAGAATCACGGATTATATCCGGTGATAGAATTGGTTCTGTACTGGGGCAAGACCAGATGGAAAGCGAATAACAATTTGCGTCAACTAATAAAGAACGGCGATGTTGCGGAAACAATATGGAAGTATGTAGATGATATGCAGCTTCACGTATGGGAAATGCGATATCTTCCCCAAGAAATTCGTGAACGTTTTCATAGTGATATGCGTATTATATTGGATTATCTTGCAGAAGGGAACGCATATCGTTCCAACCAAAAAGTAACTCATAAAGAAGCTACTATCAAAATGATACGGGTATTGTCCGGGGATGGGAATGTGGATGATACCGAAGAAATATTAAAAGAATTAGATATTACAGAGGAGGATGAAATCAGCATGTGTGAATTGTTTGACCAGTATACGAGACGGGGAAGAGCGGAAGGAAGAGCAGAGGGAAGAGAAGAAGGTGTCAGAGGAATTATTAAATTCTGTAAGGAACTTAATATTAGTTATCAGGATGCGATGAATAAAATGTGTGATGTTTTCCGAATGTCTGAACATGAAGCAATAGAGAAGTTAAAGCTTTATTGGTAAAAAAATATTGACTTTTCTTTACTACTATGCTAAAAATATACCATACCTACTGGAACAGTAGGAAATATAGTGAGATATCAGAACATATTATACAAAGGCATAGGAGGAGAAGAAGATGGCATTTGCAGCAGAGACCATATGTGTCCAGGGAAGTAATGAGAGAAAGGATCAGTTTGGAGCCATCAGCATGCCCATCTATCAGAATGCGGCGTATGCTCATCCGGGGCTGGGACAGAGTACGGGGTATGATTATTCCCGTTGTAGCAATCCCACCAGAGATGAAGTACAGAAGACGGTTGCGTTATTAGAGCAGGGAACGGAGGCTTTGGCGTTTTCTACCGGTATGGCAGCCATTACCGCACTGATGGAGATTTTTTCTCCCGGAGATCATCTGATTGCTACGGATGATCTGTATGGCGGTACGTTGAGACTGTGGAATACCATCAGTCATAAGAACGGCATTTTGGTAGACTGCGTGGATACATCAGATGTCGAGACTGTAAAGGCAGCAATTCGTCCGGAGACGAAGGCAATTTATCTTGAGACACCCTCTAATCCTATGATGAAGGTAGCGGATATTCAGGCAATCGCAGAGCTGGCACACGAGAATGGCTGCCTGCTGATCGTAGATAATACGTTTTTATCCCCTTATTTTCAGAAGCCTCTTACTTTAGGTGCAGATGTTGTTGTGCACAGCGGTACAAAATATCTGGAAGGACATAACGATACACTGTCCGGATTCCTGGTAGTAAAAGATGACACCCTGTACCAGCAGCTGAATAATATCTATAAGACGACAGGAGCCTGCCTTTCCCCGTTTGACAGCTGGCTGTTACTCAGAGGTATCAAGACCCTTGCAGTTCGCATGGAACAGCATCAGAAAAATGCTCTTGCCATTGCACACTGGCTGGAACAGAGACCGGAAGTGGAAAAAGTATATTATATCGGACTGGATTCCAGACCGGATAAGGCACTGATCGACAGACAGTGCAGCGGATACGGCGGAATGATTTCTTTCCGGTTGAATTCCCCAGAAAAAGCTGTTAAAATCTTGGAGAGCGTTAAGCTGATCCGTTTTGCAGAGAGCCTGGGTGGTGTGGAGAGCCTTCTGACTTATCCGATGAAGCAGACCCATGCAGATGTACCGGTAGAAGTACGAGAGGCACTGGGAGTGGATGAGAAGCTTTTGAGAATGTCTGTAGGTATTGAAAATATCGATGACCTGCTGGCAGACTTGGAGCAGGCGTTTGCTTAGTGCCGGTGTAACCTGGTATACATAGTAGTTGTATCAGGTAAATGAATTTAACGAAAACGAGGATATTTGATATGACTACGTACAATTTTGATAAAATTACGAATCGTAAGGGAACGAACTGCCTGAAGTATGATTTCACCGTAGAGCGGGGGAAGCCCGCAGATATATTGCCTCTGTGGGTGGCAGATATGGATTTCCAGGTATCCGAGGAGATTACGAAGAGCCTTCATGCAGCGGTAGAACATGGAATCTACGGTTATACGCAGCCCAAGGATGCTTATTACAATGCCGTGACGAACTGGATGGAGAAGAACCACAACTGGAAGACGGAGCGGGAATGGATTGTGAAGACTCCGGGTGTGGTATTTGCTCTTGGTGCAGCGGTCAAGGCATTTACCAAACCGGGAGATGCCATACTGATTCAGAATCCGGTATATTATCCGTTTACTAACATTATTCGTGACAATGATCGTATATTAATAGACAATACACTGGTCTATGATTCGGAGATGAGCCCGGCTTATCACATAGACTATGAAGATTTTGAAAGAAAAATCGAGCAGGAACATGTAAAAATGTTCATCCTGTGCAATCCTCATAATCCGGTGGGCAGAGTGTGGACGGTAGAGGAACTGCAGAAGTTAGGAGAAATCTGCCTTCGTCATCAGGTAATTGTGGTAAGTGATGAGATTCATAACGATTTTGTATATCCCGGTTATGAGCACACCGTGTTTGCAAACGTAGATCCACGTTTTGCAGAGATTACCGTGACCTGTACAGCACCCAGCAAGACCTTCAATCTGGCAGGATTGCAGATTTCCAATATTTTTATTCCGAATGAAGATTTGCGGAAATTATTTAAAAGAGAAATTGATAAGACCGGCTATGATGAGCCGAATGCGTTGGGTGTAGTAGCCTGTGAGGCGGCTTATCGTGCGGGAGAAGAATGGTTAGATCAATTGAGAGCTTATTTGCTGCAGAATCTGAATTTCCTGCGTGCGTTTTTGCAGGAGAAGATTCCTCAGATCCATTTGGTAGAGCCGGAAGGCACTTATCTTGTATGGCTGGATTGCAGTGAACTGGGAATCACCGGCAAGGAACTGGACCAGTTCATCGTGGAGAAAGCAGGGCTCTGGTTGGACGGAGGATCCATGTTCGGACCCAGCGGAGCAGCTTTTCAGCGTGTGAACATCGCCTGCCCCAGAGAAACCCTGGAGCTTGCCCTGAATAAGTTGAAAACAGCGGTAGATGGTTTGGCTCTGTAAATTTGGTGGCGGATGGTATATTTTTACAATCTTGTCCATATACTGTATCATATTTCATTACTGAAATCTATGAAAGTGAATCATGGAAAGGAGCATACAGTATATGCCGAGAGGACAGAGAAAATCTCTGGATGAGAAAATCCAGGCAAAACAGGAACTGATCAATGCGCTGAATATCCGCATAGAATCAGAAGAGCGGGAATTAGAGGAATTATTCGAGCAGAAAAGACGCAAGGAGCTGGAGGCGGTGAGTGACCTGATTGCGGATGCCGGACTGGCACCGGAGGAAGTCACCGAAGTCTTACAACAGTATATCGAGAGCCGAAGGGCAAACGCATCATAATATGATAACTTGATGCCAGGGTCAAAAGGTCTAAACCCACATGAGCTTGCTCATAAGTGGGTGA
>CAVJMX010000160.1:0-4162 GCA_963650795.1 Bacteroidales bacterium H4 | reverse complement strand
AAGAATTTCTGGCAACGATAAATATGAATGATATTCGGAAGCGCAATCTGATGATCCCGGAACTCCCGGAGACCATTCCGCCACGTTTTGAGGATTCTTTCTTCTTCGATCCCGCTACGAATCCTTCTATTGTAACCGTACGTCATAACCGTTATACTCCTTCCATTTTACATGAGCATACTTTCTTTGAAATCGTTTATGTATATGATGGTTCCTGCAGACAGACAATCAGTAATAATAAAGTCACGCTCAATACCGGTGATCTCTGTATTATTCCGCCGGGTATCAAACACGATATCAGTGTTTTCGATGACACCAGTGTAATTTTGAACTGCCTGGTCAAAAAAAGTACCTTACATAACATCTTTTTCAATTTTTTAAATAATGCTAATATTCTATCTACCTTTTTCCTGAATAATATTTATTCGGAATCCGGAAATAACTATATTATTTTTCACACGGGAAATGACTACGAAATACATCGCGGTTTTCTCTATACCTACTGGGAATCCATCAATCAGACATTATATTTTGACCAGATGATCAGTTATACATTGCTTTTAATTTTCGGATTATTGATTCGTCTCTATGAAAGAAGTGTAGAATTGCCTGTCTTCACGAAAAAAACAGACGTACAGCGATTTGCATTATTACAATTTATTCAGGATAATTACAGGAACATTTCCCTGGACGACGTTGCCGGACGTTTCAACTATACCCCTGAATATGCCTCCAAACTTATCAAAAAAGCTACCGGTCTGACCTTTACTCAGATTTTACAACAGGTACGGATAGAGAAAGCACAGGTATTGCTTCATGATACCAATATGACGATTACCAATATTGCCAATGAAGTGGGATATGAAAATACGGAACATTTTATTCGTACGTTTAAAAACAAGATGCACATGACACCCACGGAATATCGACGCACCGGATATCACATGTTGTGATTTTTCACGCAAAAAGAACGGAACAGCAATGCCATTCCGTTCTTTTTATATTCATAATTATGTTAGTTACCGCACTCTACACTGATCTTATTGAAGATCGCCATGATCTCCTCCGTGTTAATGCTCTTCTTCTCTTCGCCAGCCTTATCAAGAATGGCTTTTCCTTCGTGCATCATAATCAGGCGGTTGCCATATTCCACGGCATAGCGCAGATTATGTGTGACCATGATGGTAGTCACTTTCTTCTCCTTCACCACCTGGTCGGTGAGCTCCATAATGATCTCCGCAGTCTTGGGATCCAGTGCTGCGGTGTGCTCATCCAGGATCAGGAAATCAATCGGTGTCATGGTTGCCATGAGCAGCGCCAGCGCCTGTCTCTGTCCTCCGGAGAGAGAGCCAACCTGCACGCCCATCTTATCTTCCAAACCTAAGTTCAGAGGTCGTAACATCTCTCGATACTCTTCCAGTTTTGCCTTATTTACACCGCGTCCCAGATTATAAGGCTTACCCTTATTCTCCGCAATGGACATATTCTCCAGAATCGTCATGCTGGGGCAGGTTCCCTTGGAAGGATCCTGATAGACTCTGCCGATCCGGCGCTGACGGATATAATCCTTCTGTCTCGTAATATCTTCTCCGTGGATCAGAATCCTGCCGCTGTCCACTGCAATACTCCCGCAGATGATATTCAGCATGGAAGTCTTACCGGAACCGTTGCTTCCTACGACGGATACGAATTCTCCATCCTTTACCGTCAGGTTAAAATCCTTGAACAGACACAGCTCGTTGACCGAACCGGGATTGTAATTTTTGTTGATATTGATAAGCTCTAGCATGCTTTCACCTTCTTTCTGTCCATACTGAATACCAGAATGATCAGGAACAGGACGGCTGTGATCAGCTTGATGGCGTTGGGGCTGATGCCTGCGAACATGGCAATTGCCACACATGCCTTATACAAAATGGAACCTACGACAACACTGCTGGTCACCCGGAAGAACGTTACTTTCTTAAACAAACTGGTACCAATGATAACACTTGCCAGACCGATGACTACCGCACCGGTTCCGATGGAGATCTCGAAGCTTCTCTGCTGCTGTGCATAGATACATCCGCTTAAGGATACCAGACCGTTGGCAATCGACAGACCCACGATTTTCACCAGTCCCTTGTCCACACCGAGGCTGGTAACGATGGTGTCATTGTCACCTACGGCACGAAGCAAAAATCCGGACTTGGTGCTCATATACCAGTCTAACAGATATTTTGCCACCATGGTGATCAGGAAAATAATGATCACGTTCTTGAAATTCACTAAAAATGACGGAGTAATGCTGTTCACAAAACTGTTGTTGAAAATATTTTCCTTATCAAAAATAGCTACATAACCGGAGCCTGCCACCCACAGATTGATGGTATACAGACCGGTCATCATGATGATACCGGAGAGCAGGTCTCTGACTTTTAATTTTACATGGATCAGTCCGGTACAGATTCCCACCAGTGCTCCGCCTAAGAATGCAATGGGAAGAGTGAGGATCGCCGGTACGCCGAAACCGTTGATCAGACGCACAGTGATGGCAGCCCCAAAGGGGAAGCTGCCATCGACCGTAAGATCCGGGAAATCCAGTATTTTATAGGTAATGTAGACACCCAGTGCCAGGATGCCGTAGATCATTCCTTGTTCCAGTACGCTTAATAATAGTGCCATAAAAAACCTCCTACTGTACTACGATCTCATCGAAAGACTGGTAAGCATCGGTCTTGTAATTTTCAGGAAGTTCCAGATTGATCTTCTCTGCTGCTGCAAAGTTCACATACAGGCTGGGCTCGGAGATGACTTCATAGTTCAGTTCGGAAGCCTTTACCTCTCCCTTCAGGACTTTTGCTGCCATCTTACCGGTCTGCTTGCCAAGTTCGATATATTCCAGTCCCATGGATGCCACACATCCGGCCTTAACCTGCTCGACTTCGGAACCGAATACGGGGATACCTGCTTTATTTGCCTCATCCAGTACGGTCTGCAGTGCGCTTACTACAGTGTTATCGGTCAGGTTGGTGATGCAGTCTACTTTAGAAGCGATATCCGCTGCTGCCAGAGCCACCTCAGACATTGCCGTAACGCCGCTGTCCACGATCTCGAATCCGTAGTTTCCAGCCAGTGCCTTATATTCTGCGATGGTGCTGATGGAGTTTGCCTCGCTGGTAGTATAGATAATGCCGATAGTCTTCGCTTCGGGAAGTATCTCACGGATCATTTTAAGCTGTGCATCTACCGCCAGTGCATCGGATGTACCGGTGATGTTGCCTACGGGAGTGCCGTCCTCATTAGCCAGACCTGCTTCCACAGGATCAGATACTGCTGTATAGATCACGGGGATATCGGTATCCATAGTTGCATTATAAGCTGCCATGGCACAGGGGGTTGCGATGGCACAGATCATATCTACTTTCTTACTAACGAAGTTGCTGGCTGTCATGGCGGAGGTTCCGTTGTCTGCCTGTGCGTTGACATATTCGATAGTCAGGTTCTCACCCTCTACGATGCCTTCCTCTGCAAGACCCTGCAGAAATCCTTCGCGGCAGTTGTCCAGGGAGCCGTGTACGGCATACTGCATGATGCCGATGGTGTAATTGTCTTTGTTTGCATTGCTTCCACATCCGGTGAGTGCACCCATTGCCATAACTGCGGTTAATACTACTGCCAAAATTCTCTTCTTCATAATCTTATTCCTCTCTTTCTGCGTATCCACGCAATTGAAATTAGTTTGCTCATAAGATTACTGAACCTTTCACTGTCATGAAAGTCATCTGCTATCGCAGCTGCTTTACAAAAAAACCGCCCCAAATGTATATTCCTATACATCTGAGACGGTAATAAGCTCTTGCTCATCATCGTGGTGCCACTCAAATTGACAATTCCGAAGAATCATGTCCACTTTTCTCTGGATACCATCATATCCATCGGCTTGATAACGGGTCCGAATCCCGCTGACGCCTAAAACTAATCTGTTCTCGGGCCAGCCTCGGAAGTCCATTCGGCGAAAGTTCCTTTACCGTGATTCCACCACCCACGGCTCTCTGTAAAATTCCCTAAGGCTTACTACTCTTCCTCACAGGTTTGGTAAACTTATGAATATTATTTATGTGTCTAAGAATAATCTCTATTTTCTGTTTTGTCAATACTATTTTTAGAAAATTTGCAAATC
>CAVJMX010000159.1:1641-4228 GCA_963650795.1 Bacteroidales bacterium H4 | reverse complement strand
AAATCCTATGAATACTAAGGCAAGCACCGCCTCCAGGTAATACCCGGCTCTCCAGCCCTTCGCGGAGATCATCCAGGTCACCACCGGCAGCGCCACGGCACCGACGATTCCCGCTCCCGAAGAGGCGATTCCCACTGCCAGACCGTTATTCTCCGTAAAGGTGCGGTTAATAATGGAATTCACGGTAAGATAGCCGAATCCCGGGGCAAAAATGCCGATGCCCACAGAGCATGCGTAGAACTGCCACAGTTCCTGTGCGCATCCGAATAATATTTTGAACAGAATAAATCCCACTCCGCTGAAAATCAAAAGGCTCCGGGCAGACATTTTCTTCAAAAGCTGCGGAATCGCCAGAAGGCAGGGAATGGATACAAAAGAGACGATGGAGGCGGTCAGGGCAAAGCTGCTTAAGGAAAGTCCCAGGTCCTCACACACCGGATTTAAAAAGGCGGTATTGCAGTTCGTATTGATTCCCACGTTGACTCCCGACAACAGGAATCCCGCAAGCACGATCAGCCACTGCTGTTGTTTTTTTGTGATGTTCATTGTTTTCTTATTTCTCCCGTTACTGTTTTAAAAAAGGAAGACCATCTGCATGATCTTCCTTTTGATTTTCGTTTTTGAATTATCTGCGTCCTCTTACTTTCCGTAATCATCCATGTTGTCGATGGTGTACAGAGTTCTCTCCAGACGATATTCTCTCTGCTCAGGAGGATTGCCTTCCATGCACTGCTGTGCGATTTCCAGAGCCTTCAGGGACAGGTCTTCGTTATTCAGATACTGGATCGCACTGACATAATTGTTGCTCAGATATTCTTTTGCCACTTCCGGTGACTCATCGGAGCTTACCACGATGATCTTGCCTGCAAGATTCTCAGCCTTCAATGCTTCTACCACGCCAACGGTAAGAGCGGTTCCCAGAGGAACGATGGCGTCGATTCCGTCTGCTCCGAATCTCTGGATCCAGTCGGAAGTTACGTTCATGGAGGTGGTAGCATCTGCTTCACCGGACTGGGAATCCAGAATGGTGACATCCGGTCGTAACTCTGCCAGCTTATCATGTAAGCCCTGGGAACGGTCGATACTGTTCTGCTGTCCTACGGAGATCAGAAGCTCGCAGACGGTACCGTTCTCCGGCAGTACATCTGCCAGGTACTCTGCCCAGATCTCGCCCATGGAGTAGTCACTGGATCCTACGAAATACCAGTCCATATCCTTGATGTCATCCGTGATGGTAGGATAGAAGTCAATGAAAATGATCGGTTTCTTCGCTTCGTAGAATTTATACAGGTTCGCCTCAATGCCGGGATATGCCTGAATGGCAATCACATCCACATCATTGTTCCAGAAAGTATCGATGGTAGCGATCTGGGTATTCATATCGGAATTACCGTCCAGCACCGTAATATCAAAATCAGGGAATTCGGAAGCATGATTGATAAAGCCATCTGCCATCTTCTTACAGCTCTCATCGAAGAAAGCCAGGGAGGAATATCCCAGTTTCCACTTTTTCTCACCGGAAGAAGCAGACTGTGCTGCGCTTTCCTCCGTCTTACTGTCTGTCGCAGCCCCACTATCTGTCTTGCCACATCCTGCGAGGGCAGTTGCCATCATGCATACACACATCATTGCCGCTAATAACCTTTTCTTCATAGTTGTCCTCTCCTTTACCTCATGTTTTTACTTTGCCTTCATAATTGTATCTCTTGTAACCTTGTCTATCAGAATTGCCACGAAGATGATGATACCTTTTACGATGTTCTGATAGAAAGGAGAAACACCTGCCAGATTCATTACGTTGTTGATAATTCCCACGACCATGGCACCTGCCACCGTTCCGATGATGGTTCCCGCACCGCCTACCACGCCGGTACCGCCAAGTACTGCTGCGATGATGGTATCAAAGGTAAGGTCTGTACCGTTGGGCTGTCCGCTGTTGGCACGTGCCGTGTACAGTACTGCGGTGATACCTACGAAAATACCCATGCAGATGAAGTTGATAAATGTTGTCTTCTTGACATTGATACCGGATGCTCTGGATGCATCTTTGTTACCGCCGATGGCATACAGATAACGTCCGAAGGATGTCTTGTTCAGGATAAAATGAACAATGCCCGCAAACACCACCATGAAAATGATCAGGATGGGAATCACGCCGAATACTTTGGACTGTGCCAGTACAGTGATTCCGGGAGTGCCGTATACCGGGGTTCCGTCACAGAGCAGATAACCGACGCCCTTGAAAATGAACTGGGACGAAAGGGTCGCCACGAAGAAGTTCAGCTGCAGATAGCTGATTGCAAATCCGTTGAACATCTCTCCCACTACCGCAACGCCGATGGCTGCCAGGATCGCCAGTAAAATACTGTTCGTCGCCGTCAGCACTACCGCACACGCCACATTTGCCATGATCATACATTGTCCTGCCGACAGATCCATGTAACCTGAGATCAGCAGCATCGTCATACCGCAGCCGAGAATCGCCGTCAGCGCATTCTGGTTCAGGACACTTAAAATATTATTGGCTGTCAGGAAGTTCTGTGTAGACACTGCTGCTCCGAGAAATACAATGAGCAGTACGAAGAAT
>CAVJMX010000159.1:0-1631 GCA_963650795.1 Bacteroidales bacterium H4 | reverse complement strand
CCGCCAGTTTTCCTAAGTCTATCTTCTTTTTCATTTTCATCCTCCCACTTTCTTTTGCTGGTGTCATATGTAATACCTCTATCCGATCGCTGTAGCGTATTCCATGATCTTCTCCTGATCAAATTCCTCTCTGTCCAGGAATCCGGTGATCTGTCCCTGGCACATCACGGCGATCCGGTCAGACACTCCCAGTACCTCTTCCATATCGGAAGATACCAGGATGATGGCAACGCCCTTTTTCGCAAGTTCCCGCATGATCCTGTAGATTTCGGATTTCGCCAGGATATCGATTCCTCTGGTGGGTTCATCCATGATCAGTACTTTCGGGCTCATCATCAGCCACTTTGCAATAATGACCTTCTGCTGGTTGCCTCCGGACAGCTGGTTCGTGATGACATTGATGGAAGGCGCCTTGACATCCAGTTCTTTATAATACTTGTCCACATCCTGTGATTCGTTTTTCTTATTCAGAATGCCTTTGTTAGATTTGCGGTAAGTGGACGGCAGCAACATATTCTCGTAAATCGACCGGATCAATACCAGTCCGTCCTTTTTTCTGTCCTCCGTCACCATCATGATTCCCTGATGGATCGCATCATGAGGTTCCCTGACGTGGATCGGCTGTCCGTCTAACAGCACCGTACCGCTCTCTGCCCGATCCAGTCCGAAGATGCACCGCATGGTCTCTGTACGTCCGGCTCCGACGATACCGGAGAAGCCGAGGATCTCTCCCTGATGTACCTCAAAGCTTACATCATTGACCATTCTGCCTCTCTTTAAGTTCTTCACCGACAGGACCACATCGCCGATGTCGTAATCTTTTTCTTTGTATACTTCCTTGATGTCGCGTCCTACCATCATGCGGATCATCTCCGCTCTGGTGATCTCTTTGGTCGGTTTGGAACCGATATATTTTCCGTCTCGCATGACTGCCACCGTATCTGTGATGGCATATACCTCATCCAGTTTGTGTGTGATGATGATAACGGAGATTCCTTCTTTTTTCAGCTCTCTGATAAATTCAAACAGTTTTCCCACTTCTTTTTCCGTCAGGGAAGAACTGGGTTCGTCCATGATGATCAGTTTGGCGTTGTAAGAGATCGCCTTGATGATCTCTATCATCTGACAGTCCGCCAGGCTTAAAGATTTCATCTTTTTCCGGGGATCGTAATTGAGTCCCCATCTCTGAAACAGTTCCTCGCTTTTCTGATACGCTGCCTTCCAGTCTACGATGCCCCACATTTTCCTGGGAAAGCGGATCCCTGCAAACAGGTTCTCCGCAATGGTCAGTTCCGGGATCGGGTTCAACTCCTGGAAGATCATGGAGATGCCGAGTTTCAAAGCATCCGACGGGCTTTTAATATTTACCTTCTGTCCGTCGAAAATGATCTCTCCGCTGTCCGCCGGCTGTATGCCGTCGAGGATCTTCATCAGCGTGGATTTGCCGGCGCCGTTTTCGCCAAGCAGCGCGTACACTTCTCCTTTTTTCACAGATATGCTTACATCATCTACTGCTCTTACGCCGGGAAATGTTTTTACAATATGTTTCATTTCAAGAATCGTATCCATTACTTTCCCTTCCTATTCTGTCAAGCCCTAAATCATTGATTTTACTGGCTTTGACGATTTTT
>CAVJMX010000158.1:2063-4315 GCA_963650795.1 Bacteroidales bacterium H4 | reverse complement strand
CCATACAGGCAGAGGCACAGGGGACGAACTCTAAGAGCAAGAGAATACTTTTTATCAGTGCATATTCCTATGGCTGGGATACGGTACAGACGCAGATCGAAGGAATTCAGGCAGGAGTGGATGACAATACCACGATTGACTATGAATTCATGGACACGAAGCGTTTTACATCAGAAGAATCCCTGAATATGTTCCATGATATGCTGAAGTATCATCTGGAGAACACGGATCCTTACGATGTGATCATTGTGGGAGACGACGCAGCGCTTCGGTTTGCCATAGATTACAGGGAGGAACTCTTCGAGGATATCCCGATTGTCTTTGAGGGAGTCAATGACGAGGAATACGCTCTGGAAGCAGCGAAGAATCCGTTGGTAACCGGAATCCTGGAGAAGTTATCCGTAGAGAAAAATATAGATATGGCATTAAAAGTGAACCCCAACGCGACAAAGGTGGTAGCTATATTGGACAATACGGTGACTGGAGAAGCGGAGAGGAAGAATTTCTACAGTGCAGCGGAGAATTATCCGAATCTGGAATTCGGTGAGATCAATGCATCGGAGCTTGCAACTGCCAAACTTCAACAGAGCATTAACAGTGTGGATGATAATACGATTCTGATCTATATCACTATGACGGAGGATGCCAGCGGCAAGCAGTATAACAGTTTGCAGGCAGTGAAAATGATTGTCAATTATGCCAAGGTTCCTGTCTACCGTATGGTGGAAGCGGGAATCGGTGATGGTCTGTTGGGCGGTAATGTGGTCTCTATGCATAAATCGGGAGAGATTGCAGCACAGATTGCCATGGATATTGCCTATGGTGCTGACAGTGGAGAGATTAATGTGGTGCAGGACAGCCCTAATATCTATTGCGTGGATGAAGATGTCATGCGGAAATTTGGCCTGGAAGCATGGCAGTTCCCGGAGGATACCGAATTCGTCAATCATGAGGAAGGCTTTTTTGCAAGGAATCGGGAAGCTATCGTACCGAGCCTGGTACTGATCGGAGCTTTGATTATTATTGTATGCTGGGTATGCTTTGATAATTTGCGCAGAAGAAAGCTATTGCAGGAGCTGGAGAACGCCAGAGAGATCATGGAATCAGCATCGCAGCATGACTTCCTGACCGGACTGCCGAACCGCAGCAAATTCATGAAGGATCTGGAGCACCTGATCAATGCAAAATTGCCATGCACAGTTATGATGCTGGATATTGATAATTTCAAGAAAATCAATGATACCTACGGACATACCGCAGGCGATGAGGCTTTGCAACAGGTAGCGGCGAGACTGAAAGATATGCAGTCCCAGATACTTACTTCCTATCGTTTTGCGGGAGATGAGTTTATCCTGATCCTGCGCAGCAGCCAGAGCATGCTGGTGGAGAAGACGGCGTACCAGTGCAGACAGGTATTCACGAAAGAGGTGACTCTCTGTGGCACAAAGCATAAGGTCGGCGGCAGTATCGGTATTGCAAGCTATCCTAAGGACACGGACAATCTGGAACAGCTGATCGTATGTGCGGATGACGCCATGTATAAGGTCAAGAAAAACGGAAAGAACGATTTCGCTTACTATGAGAAGCCGGCAGAAGAATAAAAAATAACAGACAGGCAGAATTTTCTGTTCCATGAGCGGAAGATTCTGCCTGCTTTTTGAACATAAGGTTGAAAAAGATTCAGATTATGTATATAATTAATACTATTGACTAAAAGGAGAAATACATCATGCAAATACTTTCAGAAGCCTTAGGCTATGTGATGTACTTTTGTTATTATGTGGCACATAATTACGGTCTGGCTATTATTCTGTTCACATTGATCAGTAAGATCGTTCTGCTGCCGGTTTCCATCTGGGTACAGAAGAACTCTATCAAAATGGTGAAGATGCAGCCGGAGATCAACAGGGTCAAGGCAAAGCATTTCGGAGATGCGGACCGCATCGCAGACGAGCAGTCGAAAATATTTAAGAGAGAAAAATACAATCCACTCGCATCCCTGATTCCGCTGGCAGTACAGCTGATCCTGCTGATGGGGCTGGTAGAGGTTATTTATCATCCTCTGGATTATTTACTTCATATGTCGCAGGATGTGATCACCGCGTTCAACGGTCTGGCACTCAGCCTGGCTGGTGTGAACCCGGAGAGCTCCTCCATCCAGCTGACGGTAGTGGAAATGATCAAGAGCGGCAAATATGCAGAACAGTTCGCGGCACTGCAGAGTGGACTTGTCGGAGTGGATATTGCTTCTG
>CAVJMX010000158.1:0-1490 GCA_963650795.1 Bacteroidales bacterium H4 | reverse complement strand
CCAGTGATCCCGAGGATCAGATCTTCGCACTGGCGGAAAAAGAGAACAAGATCCGTGCTTATTATATCGGAGAGAAGCGTCTGATCACTCTGATGATGAAGATGGATGCGGATGTGGTGGTAATGACCATGCCGGATATTGAGAACTTCCATATTAAGCGCAGCTATGTGAGAAAAGATATCGAATATATCTATATTCCTCACTGCATGGACAGTCTGAATATGACTATGCGTACCGGCTCCATGGATCATTATGACACGGTATATTGCGTCGGCAAGCATCATACCGAGGAGATCCGTAAGACAGAGGAAGCTTACGGCCTGCCTCCCAAGAAGCTGATCGACTGGGGATACTGTCTGTTGGACCGTATGATCGAAGATTATAAGAAGGCGGACAAAACACCTCATGAGAAAAAGCATATTCTGATCGCTCCCTCCTGGCAGAAGGACAACATTGTGGACAGTTGCCTGGAAGGTATGCTGGATAACCTGGCAGGAAAGGGCTATGAGGTGGTAGTACGTCCGCATCCTCAGCAGGTACGTCTACAGAAGGATAAGATGGATCGTCTGAAGGAGCGCTATGCGAACAATCCGGATATTGAGATTCAGACAGACTTTTCTTCCAACAGCACTGTATTCGAGGCGGATCTGCTGGTGACTGACTGGTCCGGTATCGCCTATGAGTATGCATTCACGACGAACAAGCCGGTGTTATTCGTAGATACGCCCGTGAAGGTCATGAATCCGGAGTACCAGAAGATCGACACCGTACCGATCAATATCTGGATGCGTGATGTCATCGGAGACCGTCTGGACCCTGCGAAGACAGAGGAGACCGAAAGCAAGGTCAGAAATCTGCTGGAGCAGAAGGATGCTTACCATGACAGAATTGAAAAATTCGTGGAAGAGTATGTATATAATCTGGGCAACAGCGCAGAAGTAGGTGCAAAATACATTGTACAGGCAGTCCGGGAGCAGATCAAAAAGCAAAAGAATAATGATTAAAAAGAAACAAAAAGAAAGAGGTAAAATCATGAAAAAATTAAGTAAAATCGTACAGGTAACTTTTTTCGCAGCAGCATTCGCAGTACTGTTCTCCGGTACCGCAGATGCATATATTGATCCTTCCGTTATGAACTATGCCATCCAGGCGGTAGCCGGAGTAATCATCGCAGTAGGTGCCGCAGCCGGTATTTACTGGAGAAAAGCGAAAAAGAAGATCGACAAGAGCCTGGGAATCGACGAGAACAGAAATAAAGAAGTAGAGTCCGACGACATCATGCTGGATCAGGCGCAGGACAAGCAGGACAAGTAAGCAGGAGAAATATTCAGAAATGAAAAAACGGGATAAGAAACAATTACTGCCGGGAATCGTCTTAGCGGTCGCTATTGCGTTCCTTGTATTCTTGTATGCACCGGTGGATCTGTATTGCAGCAATATATCGGAATTCTGGTTTGATTATGGGATACTGATCAGGGCATCCTTAGGGT
>CAVJMX010000157.1:0-4463 GCA_963650795.1 Bacteroidales bacterium H4 | reverse complement strand
AAGTATAAGGGTGTCTACGGTCTGGGCGAGAAATTTGATGCAGTGAATCAGAAAGGGAAGTCGGTCGAGACACAGGTGATAGAAAAATTCTGTAATCAGGGAAATATCAGTTACTGTGTGACACCTTTTTTCGTGACAGATTCCGGACTGGGTATTTATATTCAGACCAAGAAGAAAACGACAATCACGCTGGATGATGAAATTCGGTGTCAGATACCGGAGGAATCTGTGGTTTATGTATTTACAGGTACCATAGGTGAGATTGTCCGCGATTATATCGGATTGTTTCAAAAACCGCAGATTCCCCCTCGTTATGCATTTGGCATATGGGCATCCGCGAATCACTGGAATTCTGAAGCAGATGTAGACAGATTGCTTGAGGATTTGGAGAAGTATCATTTTCCGGCAAGTGTGATTGTGTTGGAAGCGTGGAGTGATGAGGCAACCTTTTATATCTGGAACGGAGCCGATTATGCACCGAAGAAGTCAGCTGAAGGATTCTCTTACGATGATTTTGATTTCAGTAACAGCAAATACTGGAAAAATCCCAAACGGATGATCGAACGGCTTCATGAAAAAGGGAAAAGACTGGTGCTTTGGCAGATTCCTGTTTTTAAGGGAATGGAGCCCGGAAGAGTATCGGAACAGCTTGATCTTGACAAGGAATATGCGTTAGAGCATGGACTGCTCGTAATGAATAAAACAGAAACTCCTTATGAGATACCGGCGGGCAATTGGTTTGAAGGCTCCTATCTTCCGGATTTCACAAAAGAAGAAACGAGGAATTTCTGGTTCCAAAAGAGAAAATACCTGTCAGATATCGGCGTGGATGGATTCAAGACGGACGGTGGAGAGTTCATATATTCCCAAGAAGTGAATTTTTCGGACGGAACAAGTGGAGCCGAAGGTAAAAACCAATATTGCCAGGATTATGTCAATGCATACAGTAATGAAATATCGGAAGAGCAGGTGCTATTCAGCCGGGCAGGATATGCAGGAGCCTCCGGAACCCCTATTTTATGGGCAGGAGATCATCAGTCAACCAATGATGAATTGAAAAATGTCTTACGGGCAGCACTTTCAGCAGCCATGAGTGGCATCCTTTTCTGGAGCTTTGATATTGGTGGATTTGCGGGATCGCTTCCAAGCATTGATTTGTACAGACGATCTACACAGATGGCGGTATTTTCCCCTGTAATGCAATGGCATTCGGAGCCGGATGGAGGTCAGTTCAGAGAACTGATGCCGGGAAGTGACGGGAATAATGAAAGAAGTCCCTGGAACATTGCCATGGCGTACGGACAACCGGAATTTATGGATGAGATGCGTTACTGGCATACACTTAGGGAGCAGCTTATCCCGTATATTTATCAAACGGCGCAAATTGCGGTAAAAGAAAGTAAACCTATGATGCGTCCGCTGATCTATGATTTTCAGGAAGACAGTAATGTTATTAATTTAGAGGATGAATACCTGTTTGGAAACAGTATGCTGGTAGCTCCTTTTATGGAAGAGAATCAGACGGCCAGAAAGGTGTATCTGCCGGAAGGACAATGGTTTGATTTCTTTACAAATAAGTGTTATGAAGGGAAAAAATGGGTGGACACGGATCCTGAGACGAAATTACCGGTTTATGTAAAGTCCGGGACAATGGTCCAGATGGAACAGGATGGAAAAAATAAGATTTTCCTCTACGGAAAGGAAGGCAGAGACTCTATTCTTTCCGAACAGATAGATATTACCTGGAAGGGAAAAAATATAACAGTAAAGGGGGAGACAGAAGAAAATATTATTTTTGATTTCATACAGTAAAAATATGCGAGGTTAACCGTTTAAATTATTAAAAGGAGAGGATACATTTATGAGAAAAAAATTAATGTCACTTTTATTAACCGGAGTATTGGCAACCTCTTTACTGACAGGCTGCGGAAGCACAGATGATACTACTGCGGAAGGAACTGCGTCCGCAACAGAGAGCAGACAGGAGACTGTGGATCTTGCCAATACGGAAGTATCGGAAGAAACGGCAGAGATTACTTATGCTAATTTTAATGCTTCCGGTGGCAATGAGGAGACTCTTCAGAAAATGTATGATGCAT
Source organism: Bacteroidales bacterium H4 (assembly GCA_963650795.1). Taxonomy (GTDB): domain Bacteria; phylum Bacillota; class Clostridia; order Lachnospirales; family Lachnospiraceae; genus Acetatifactor. Next base: position 2,364 of record CAVJMX010000157.1, on the reverse strand, counting down.
TCCATGAAGAATATCCGAATATAACCGTTAATATTGAAACTATTGGATATGACGACTACTTTACACAGATGCAGACAAGAGTAGCCGGTGGAACAGCACCGGATTGCTATGAGCTGAATATTGAGAATTTTGCAGCGTATGCAAATAAAGGTGTTCTGGCAGAACTTACCGGAATTGATACCAGTGGCTATAATACGACTGCATTAAACGCATTTTCCGTCGGCGGTAAGCAGTACGGTGTGCCCGGAAATTTCTCAAATGTAGTACTTATTTATAATAAAGATTTGTTTGACCAGGCTGGAATTTCCTACCCTACAGATGATTGGACATGGGATGATGCAATGGAAGCATGCGAGAAAATCAGTGCATTGGGTGAAGACATCTATGGTATTTATCAGCCAATCACCTTTAACGAATTCTTCAAAGTGGCAGCGCAGTATGGCGGTGGAGTGCTGAATGAGGACAAGACAGAGTTCACAATTAATTCCGAGGAAAATCTGAAAGCCGCTACAATGATGATCAGTAAAGTGACGGAGACGAATGTACAGCCTACCGAAGCACAGATGGGAGGAATGGGTGACTGGGACCTGTTTGAAAGCGGAAGACTTGGCATGATTCCTACCGGTATCTGGGCGTTTAATACATTTGCAGATGCATGTGATTTTGACTGGGATATTTGTGTAGAGCCGGGCGGAACACAGAAAGCAACACATTTCTTCAGTAATGCACTTGTAGTAAATGCGGACAGTGATAAAAAGGAAGCAGCGGCTACCTGGATCAACTGGCTTGCATCCAGTGATACAGCAGCACAGATGCGAATTGATGCCGGCTGGGATCTTCCTGCAATCAACAACGAGGAGGTTCTTTCCGGATATCTGAAGCTGACCCCTCCTGAGAATCGTCAGGCAGTATTTGATTCTCTGAATTACCTTACGGTAGCTCCTATTATCGAGGATTATTCATTGATGTCTGATATTATCACAAATAAGTTAAGTCTTGCGGCAAGTGGAGAGATCACAGTAAAGGAAGCACTGGATCAGGCACAGGAAGAGTGTACTGCACAGATTAAGTTACAGTAGACATGGAATTTTAAATGAGGAAGCTGTCGTATGGCGCATCAGCCATGCGACAGTGATCCTGAAAATGACAGGACAAAAATATGAGCAGGAAAAGACAGAAAAGAGCTTTGAAAAATGCCATACCGTTTATGCTTCCCAGCTTTCTTGGGATGATTATTTTTAGTTTTTTGCCAATTCTAATTTCTATTGCTATCAGTTTTACAAACTGGAATGGTCTGGATAAATTGTCTTACAGGACGCTGGCGGATAATTTTGTATTTTTGGATAATTATAAGCAGATACTGGGGACTTCGGAATTCTGGAAGGTTTTGGGACATACCTGTTATTATATTGTGCTTTACATTCCGATGGTTTTGATCATGTCCCTTCTGATTGCTTCGATATTGAATAAAAACATGAAAGGAATCACTGTATTCCGGATTATGTACTATATACCGGTGCTGACCTCGTGGGTAGCTGCCAGTCTGATCTGGAAATGGGTGTTGAGTCCCCAGTATGGTATATTGAACCAGCTGCTGGGATATATCGGGATATCCGGTCCGGGATGGCTTACGGATAAAGTCTGGGCTATGCCGGCAATTGTACTGGCGTCTGTATGGAAAGACATGGGATTTTACGGATTATTTCTTTTATCAGGACTGAAAGCAATTGATACCGGGTATTATGAAGCAGCAACCGTAGACGGGGCGGGAAAAATGAAACAGTTTTTCTCGATTACGTTACCGATGCTTAGTCCGTCAATGTTTTTCTGTATTATTATGGCTTTGATCAATGCGTTTCAGCTCTTTCCACAGGTACAGATTATGACAGAGGGTGGACCGAATGGGGCTACGCAGGTCATGGTGGAGAGAATTTATACTTATGGATTTAAGTATTTTAAAATGGGGTATGCATCGGCGTATTCCTGGCTGCTGTTTGTTATTATATTCCTATTAACTTTAATTCAGATGAAATTACAAAATAAGTGGGTGCATTATGAGTCATAGTAAATGGAATGAAAAATTAAAAATCATATGGAATTACTTTTTAGCCTGTCTGATCGCTGTTATTGTGATGATCCCTTTTTTATGGATGTTATCCACTTCTTTGAAAAGCAAAGGGGCACTGATGCAGATTCCCATAGAGTGGATCCCAAAAAATCCAACGTTGGACAGCTATCGGATGGTGTTCTCGAGATTTCCCTTTTTGAGGGCAATTTTAAATAGCTTTTTTATTACCTGCAGTTACACGGTAGTGACTATTTTGTCAGCCTCCATGGCAGCATTTGCGTTTACGAAAATACAAT
>CAVJMX010000156.1:0-4502 GCA_963650795.1 Bacteroidales bacterium H4 | reverse complement strand
GACGGAGTTTATAAAGAGTTTATATTTTTTTTCTTGCAAAGAAGAAAGATTGCGTTATAATGTTAGATGGCTAACAAAAATGGTTAGTTATCTAACATTTTATTTTGCAATGAAGTAAGCGAAGTAAGGAGGCAGGATGGACGAGGAGACAAGTGTACTGACGAACCGTCAGCTTGGATTTGAGATCAAAGCCGCCAACAACATGATCCGCCGGAAGATCGACGCAATCTTTGCTCAGATGGAAGGAAATGAAATCAACGGAATGCAGGGACCGCTGTTAGGGTATCTGTATCACAAGAGCAGGAATGGGGATGTCTATCAGAAGGACGTGGAGAAGGAATTCCGCATCCGCAGATCCACGGCAACCGTGATGCTGCAGAGCATGGAACAGAAGGGCTACATTATCCGGGTGGCATCCACGGAGGACGCCAGACTGAAACGGATTCTGTTGACGGAGAAAGCCATCGAGCATCATAATCTGATCGAGGAGCAGATCCAGAATTTTCACAGGGAACTGGAAGCCGGTCTGACACCCGAAGAAAAGGAAACTTTCCTGTGTATTCTGGATAAGATGATGCATAATCTGGGAATGGACACAGAGCGCACCGGACGCTGTGGCGGTTCCGGCAGAAATGAATGAAACTATTAAGAAAGGAATTCAGCTATGATTAAAACATTAGCAAAACAGATCAAGGAATATAAGAGTGCTTCCATTGCCACTCCCATATTCATGATCCTGGAAGTAGCCATGGAAATGGTAATTCCGCTCCTGATGTCATCCATCATTGATGACGGCGTGCAGGCAGGAGATATGAAACATATTTTTGTCATCGGTTGTTATATGATCCTGGCAGCCATTGTCGGATTGTTCGCCGGTGTCATGGGCGGTAAATACGGTGCAAAAGCATCTACCGGATTTGCCAAAAACTTAAGAGAGGCTATGTATGAGAACATCCAGACCTTCTCTTTCTCCAACATTGATAAGTTTTCCACCGCGGGACTGGTTACCCGTATGACCACAGATGTTACCAACATCCAGAACGCTTACCAGATGCTCTTACGTATGTGCTTCCGTGCACCGGTCAGCCTGATCTGCGCCATGCTGATGGCGTTTTTGATCAACGCAAAAGTAGCAAGCATTTATCTGGTGGCGGTAGTGTTCCTGGGAATCGTGATCATCTTTATTATGACAGCAGTGTCCAAGTATTTCAGTGAAGTATTCAAGAAATACGATGACTTAAATGCCAGCGTACAGGAGAACGTAGCCGCACAGCGTGTGGTAAAGGCTTATGTGCGTGAGGACTATGAGATCGACAAGTTCCATAAGGCAAGCTACAACATCTACAAGATGTTCAAAAAAGCAGAATGCACCATGACTTATGTGTGGCCGGTAATGCAGTTTACCGTATACGGCTGTATCCTTGGAATCAGCTGGCTGGGTGCCCATATGATCGTTTCCAACCAGTTAACCACCGGTGAGCTGATGAGTCTGCTGACCTACTGCATGACCATTCTGATGAACCTGATGATGTTAGCAATGATCTTTGTTATGATGACCATGAGTGCTGCCAGCGGAAAGCGTATCGCGGAAGTACTGGAAGAGAAGGCGGACATCACCAATCCCGAACAGCCTGACTACGATGTGACGGACGGCAGCATCCGTTTTGATCATGTAACCTTCCGTTACAATAAACAGAGTGAGAAGCCGGTGTTAGATGATTTGAACTTTGAGATCAAGGCAGGCGAGACCATCGGTATCCTGGGTGGTACCGGAAGCTCCAAGACCAGTCTGGTGAATCTCATCAGCCGTCTGTATGATGTCAATGAGGGTACGGTCTATGTCGGCGGCAAGGACGTCAAGACTTACGACCTGGAGACCCTGCGTAACGAGGTATCCGTAGTATTGCAGAAAAACGTGCTGTTCTCCGGTACGATTTTAGAGAACCTCCGCTGGGGCGATGAGAACGCCACCGAAGAGGAATGCATCCGTGCCTGCCGTCTGGCATGCGCTGATGAATTTATTGAGAAAATGCCTGAGAAATACCATACCTATATTGAGCAGGGCGGAAGCAACGTATCCGGCGGACAGAAGCAGAGACTGTGTATTGCCAGAGCACTGCTGAAGAAGCCGAAGGTACTGATCCTGGATGATTCCACCAGTGCCGTGGATACCGCTACCGATGCGAAGATCCGTAAGGCATTTGCCACGGAAATCCCCGGTACGACGAAGATCATCATCGCACAGCGTATCTCCAGTATTCAGGATGCAGACCGCATCATCGTTATGGATAACGGCAGAATCGATGCGTTTGCACCTCACGAAGAACTGCTTCGTACCAATGAGATTTATAAGGAAGTATATGAAGCCCAGACCCAGACGGGTGGCGGCGACTTTGATGAGAATGGAGGTGAGTCATAATGCCAGGACCTATGGGCGGCGGAATGCGTGGACCCGGCAGAAGAATGCAGGGCGGTACACGTATCGAGAATCCGGGAAAAGTTTTTAAGAGACTGATGGCGTATGTTTTCAAAAAATACGGCATTCACTTTATCATTGTTTTGATCTGTATCGTACTGAGCGTTGTGGCAAGCATTCAGGGTACTCTGTTCATGCAGAGACTGATCGATGACTATATCATGCCTATGATCGGACAGGAGACTCCGGACTTCAGCAATCTGTTCCGGGAAATTGTCCGGGTAGCAGGCTTTTATCTGATGGGTGTGGCTGCTACCTATGCTTACAACCGTATTATGGTAACCATAACTCAGGGAACTTTGAAGAATCTCCGTGATGATCTGTTCCAGCACATGGAGAAACTGCCGATCAAGTATTTTGATACCCATTCCCACGGCGATATCATGTCTATCTATACCAATGATATCGACACCTTACGTCAGATGATCAGCCAGAGTATTCCGCAGATGTTTTCCAGCCTGATTACTGTGGTTGGTACGCTGGGAAGCATGCTGGTATTAAGTGTGCCTCTGACGGCGGTCAGCCTGATCATGGTGGCACTGATGATGGTGGCTACCAGCAAGGTAGCGGGCTTAAGCGGAAAATATTTCGTAAAACAGCAGAAGAATATTGGTAAAGTTAACGGTTACATTGAAGAGATGATGGAAGGACAGAAGGTCGTCAAGGTATTCTGTCACGAAGACAAGAGTCTGGAAGAGTTTAAGGTGCTGAACGATGAACTGTGCGACAGCGCTTACAATGCGAACAAGTTTGCCAATGTGATGGGACCTATTAACTCCCAGCTTGGTAACTTAAGTTACGTGGTATGTGCGATCACCGGTGGTGCCATGGCACTGGGCGGCTTCGCAGGACTGACCCTTGGTAAGCTGGCAAGCTTCTTAACCTTCAACAAGAGCTTCAACATGCCTATCAGCCAGGTCAGCCAGCAGCTGAACAGTATCGTTATGGCGCAGGCAGGTGCCAAGAGAGTCTTCGATCTGCTGGATGAGCCGGTGGAGACCGACGAGGGATATGTCACCATCGTTCGTGCGAAGAAAGTAAACGGCAAGATCGTGGAGTGTCCCGAGAGAACCGGTATGTGGGCATGGAAGCATGTACACCAGGCAGACGGTACCGTAGATTATATTGAATTAAAGGGTGAAGTGGTATTCGACGATGTGGACTTCGGTTACAACGATGACAAGATCGTGCTGCACAACATCGAGATGTACGCAAAGCCCGGTCAGAAGATCGCATTTGTAGGTTCCACCGGTGCCGGTAAGACCACCATCACGAACCTGATCAACCGTTTCTATGACATTCAGGACGGTAAGATCCGTTACGACGGCATCAATATCAACAAGATCAAGAAAGCGGATCTGAGAAAATCCTTAGGTATCGTATTGCAGGATACCCATCTGTTCACTGCTACCGTTATGGACAATATCCGTTTCGGTAAGCTGGATGCTACAGACGAAGAAGTCATCGCCGCAGCAAAACTGGCGAATGCGGATACCTTTATCCGGCAGTTGCCGGACGGCTATAACACAGTCCTCACCGGTGACGGCGCAAACTTAAGCCAGGGTCAGAGACAGTTATTGTCCATTGCCAGAGCAGCAGTAGCGGATCCTCCGGTACTGATCCTGGATGAGGCCACCAGCTCCATCGATACCCGTACCGAGAAGATCGTACAGGACGGCATGGATAAGCTGATGAATGGCAGAACCACTTTTGTCATCGCCCACAGACTTTCCACGGTCAAGAACAGCGACTGCATTATGGTTCTCGAACAGGGCCGCATCATCGAGCGCGGCAACCACGACGAACTCATCGCCCAGAAAGGCAGATATTACCAGTTGTACACCGGTAATGCCATTGCGGAAGGCTAAGTGAATAGAAGAGCTAAAAAGCAGTGCCCTCGCGGCACTGTTTTTTTGATGGATCTGCGCCTGGTGGAGCAGGACGTGGGCACAGTGGGTGTCGGGAGCATGTGTCGTGCCCACGAAAAAGAGCAAGAAGGGCACAGCCACTGCCTGGGGTCCGTGCC
>CAVJMX010000155.1:0-4560 GCA_963650795.1 Bacteroidales bacterium H4 | reverse complement strand
AACTACCGGACGACATCGCGTCATTTCCTACCAGTTCATCAATGCTTATATCGAGTTCCTTTGATAAGAGAATTAATTGCTCCGGGTTCGGCGCTGTCTCTCCTAATTCCCAGTTTGATATGGTCTGTCTTGTAACATTGATTTTTTCTGCCAGTTTTTCCTGCGAAAGCCCCTTCTTTTTTCTTAAGGTCTGAATATTATTTTCCAACTGCATTTGTCATCTCTCCTTTCGCAGGAAGTATAGCACGCTGTCGCCATGCAGCGCTATCAACATCACCGGGAATTTGCGCAAAGGAACTTAACATTTCCGCAAACCCCTGGTTTTCTACCGCTTTACCGATTTCTCCGGTATCCGGCATCATCCACGTATTCCGGGTGTTCTTTCACATAAGGATCCTTGTCGCCGCAGACGGTGTAGTCGCATTTGCAGCCGTTGGCGCAGGTGGTCTTGCGGACCAGCTTCGCATGAATCAGCTCCATAGCCGCGAAGTCCGGATTGCACAACGCCGGCATCACTTCCAGCAGGTGATATTTCTTCGCGAATTCCGCCACAGGACACTCCGTAAATTCATAATAGATCGGTCCGTCTTTGTCATAAGGTGCCACATTCATGTGAAAATCACCCCATTTATCACACTGCTTCTTTGCATTTTGAAAAGAATTGTGCATCATTTTCTTGAAAAACGGCTTGTTGCAGTCCACAACCTTCAGCTTATTCAGCATCCGGAATGCAGGAAGGAACAGATTCCCCTCCATCTCTTCAATCTCCGCAAGGCATGTCACTTCCCTGCAGACCACATAATACGCCATCAGTGCCACACAGTCATAATTGCCTCCGGCGCCGTTATGGAAATTCTTTTTTCCTCCCAAATCCGTGCGCCAGTCAGAGAGAAAATCTACATATTGCAGCTGTACTTTCTCCCAGACGTCCTCCTGCTGTTCTACAGGATAGTGAAGTGCGATCTTCTCCCGGATCTGCTTTTTACAGGGCTTGGAATAGAGCACATGAATGTTTCGGTCAAATTGCAGTTCACTGTCTTTCATCGTTTCCTCCTATGCGTCAGACTTATAAAAGGAACAAACTTATATCTCTTTTTTTAATAATGATAACGGTAGATACTCCAAACAATACTGTCAATATGTATGCAAGAGCTTCCATGACCATATTCCTCTCCTCCGATTCAATAAGCAAAATTTATGAATTTTTCATCACCCAGGCAAATGCTTTCGCCGTCCGCAGACCCGGATCCCTGAAATGATTCCCCGGATTCCATTCTAACGTACTGCGGATCCCGCACTGCTGCAGCCACGCGTGTGCCTCCCGGATGCAATCACCGACCGTCGCCATAACAGGATTTCTGGTCTTTTCCTCTTTATCCCCAAGGCTTAAGTAAACTGCACGGCTCTTATTCTCATGCTCCTTCATATAGGGCAGAAAACCGGGGAACCACACCGAAGGCGATGCCGCCGCTATGCCTGCAAACCGGTCCGTCTGATAAACTGCCCACAGGGAAAACAGCCCGGCAAGAGAATAGCCGCCGAGGTAGTAAGTTCTATTTTTCTCCGGGCACAACTGCAGAATTTCTTCCAATAATGCAGCTGCTCCCTCGCCAAAATCCTCATTTCCAAACACTGCCGGTGCTTTCCACGGAGACAGATCAAGGTTCCAGTCATCCACTTTTACCGCAATCATTTGAAAATCCAGTGCTGTCAGTTTCCTGATCTGTGCCACTTCACCCTCTATTTCCGGCAGATCATGATCTCCCACGGGCTGGACCAGAACAATGGGAGTCTCCGGATTCCCGTACTTATATATCGTCATGCCGTCCTCTTTTCTTACCAGTCATCACTCTATCGGATGAGTTTTACGATTCTCTGTCTGTGATACCGCTGCATGATCACAAACATCGTATCAAACGCAGCCGCAAGGATCGATGTAATAATAATGCCGGATAGCCGCCTAGCCAGGGACCTGCCAGAATCGGTGCAAAGCTCAGCACTACGATCGTCTCATGCCCTAGCTCCGCCTGACATGTTGCCTGCGCGATTTCGTCCCAGGTGTGTTGTCTCGGATCAAACAGGCTGGGATTATATGTGGGCATGTGATTTTTCCATTTCTTTACCCGTAGTTTTTCATATAATTTCATTTCGAATTTACTTACCTGATACCAGCGTTTTCTGTAATCTGCCCTGTTATGCATGATGGAATTGTAGATAAACGCTACCACCCACTATAGTGGCTCTTTCTTTCCCAGCTTTTCCATTCCTGCCTTTTCACAGGAAAAATCAACCGCCCGCAGATCAAAAGAAGAGACCGCTTTTAAAAGCAGACGGATCGCGCCCGTCTGACGCATCGGATTTCGATGCTTTTCCCTGGGCAGTGTCATTACTTCTTCATAGTTTTTTTCCTGTGTCCTGATCTTCATAATTGCCCCCGCAATTTCCTCTCTTATATTATATTAAAAAAGTTTTCATCACCCGTATTTACCCACTTCATAAATGCGTACCATTTTCTTCCGTAGGGCGCCTTTTTCCTTATGTAAATCGCATATCCTATCAAAATGGCACTTGCTGTCACGATCCACAGTATAAGTCCTATCGGGAAAATATTACTTATTTTTTCATACTCTTTTTGTGAAATCACTGCCTGCAGCTGATTGCTGTCGTCCAGCAGTAAAATCAGGGAACACTGCTCGGGGAAATCCGAATCCAGATTTATTCCCAATGCGGATACATCATAACGATAAGATTCCCCTCTGGTATATTGCACGGTCGTCGCGACTGCTCTTACGCCCGTTACCCACTGCGTTGCGTTATGTGCTTCCAGCAGGGCATCCAGTTTCGTATCGGATATATACTTGCTTATTGCAGCAATGCTGCCCCCGACTGCCATCGCAATAAGCACCCACAAAAGGGTATGTTTTATCATTTTTTTGAAATTATCGACGACTTTTTTATAAGTCTCGCTGTCTAAATTACTCTTTCCGTAATCTAAAGCTTTGCCGATCTCGTACCAGTTAACTGCCGTGGCAAATTCCAGTCCTACGTTGCTCATATCTCTTCACAAGCCTTTCCTGCCGGTTCAAATACCCGGTCAATCTCCTGCCAGTTTTTGCATCTTACAAATCGTTCATTGGGAAGCTCTGCCCGGCTGTTCCAGGGGCGGTCGAACACAGCCACCCTGCAGTTGTCGAAATGCAGGACATGCTCAAACGCTGCCGGAGAATCCTCTACCGCAAAATCAAAAGTCATGCTGTAAAGTTCCTTTAATGTCATATTATATCTGTAATCTTGTTTTTCTGTTTCGCGCCCGTATTTGTCTACGCAAAACAAGGGGACTCTTTCCAGATGGTGTTCGTCAAGCCATTGCCTCGATGGTTCGTAGGAATTGAACGGTCTTCCGGTAATAATAAAAACATCGTGTCCCTGATCCACCCACTTATTAATTACCTCGGAAGCCCCCGGAGTCTCCTCATACTTCAACAGATTTTCCGGCAAATGCCCCGCCTTCATTAATGCTTCATACTGCCCGTCATTTAAATCAAATGATTTCTGCAGATTGAAAAACTGAACCTGCCTATAAGGGACATCAATGCCGAACATTTCTTTTGCTATTTTCGTAAAATATTCTGCGGTTTCACATAGTACATCATCAAAATCTATGTAGATTTTCATTGCTTTTTCTCCTGATAACTTTGTATTATTCTTCTAATAGATTTTTAAACACCATTGTGATTTCCGACTCTCCCCTATGATTCCATTTAAACTTAACATCACTTCCTGCCTTTGGTTTTTCGTTAATATCACCCGCCAATTTTGCAGGAATAAGTTTTTCCCAATAACGTACATTATATGTATCATTTTCTACAGATTCAACTACACCCAAATGTTGTTCAAAAATCTGCAGAAAGCCATCCTTAACTTTTACTTTGCGGTACTTAGGAAACTCTTCACTAATTTTAAGCAACGCTGCTTCATCACCCAGCTTTTCAAAATCAGAACTTTCAATAAGCTTTCCTCTAATTAATGAAAAATCATTATTTAATGGTAATAGCATTATTTCATCAAATGATTTTCCTCTGGCATCTGTAATTTTATATTTGGAAGCTCTCTCAAATCCGAAACGCGGATAATAATTAGGTTCCCCAATAATTACAATTCCAGCTATTCCATGTTTTTTTGCCAGTTTTATTGTTTCACGAATAAGTGCTCCGCCAATATCGTTTCCTTCCCATGTTGGTTCAACTGCTAATGGTCCAAACGTAGCAATTTCATGCTTACTATCTCCGTCTACGATCCATGCTTTTGTGTAATATACAACTCCGACAATCTGACCATCGATTTCTGCGATTCGGCTTATTTCCGGTGTGTAATCCTGGGAATCACGAATAATGCGAGTCAATAAATGCTCTGTGCATCCGGACCAATATTTATTCCAAAAGCTTCTCATTATCATTAATTCCGTTTTTTTATAATCCTCTTCGGTCTCTTGTCTAATGATTAAATTATTGTAACTGTTCAGAACCCTGTTAGTTGAAAATAATATCTGGGGTTCCGTTC
>CAVJMX010000154.1:0-4678 GCA_963650795.1 Bacteroidales bacterium H4 | reverse complement strand
AAGCCGGGGCTAATGTTTCAATTATTTTGGGACATTTTCAAAAATGCTTGACAGTAGTTAATCAAAAAAAATTTTAATTTTTGCTACAATTCCCTGAAATCTATTCATTTCGCTCATACCATTGCAATAACAATTCCACCACGCGGTTGTAGCTGACCATGCCGTCCGACACACCATTCAGCTTCAACGACGCATTCGTCAGGGTATCCGAGACACTGTCCACTGTCTCCGTGTTCACTACGGCTTTCCCGTTAATCCGCTCCCATTCCGCTTCCGTGACAAAAGTGTTGTCCTCCCGTACCTGCGCAAGCACCTGCAGCGGGCGCACCGCCTCCCTGGCTGCCGCATAACTCTCCGGGTCCGCCAGTCTTGTCTTATACAGATCGTTTGACACATAATTCAGCACACTCAAGTATCCACTATACTGAAATGCGGCATCATCCGATTCCACACAGGCTAAAAACGCAATAAAATTCGCCTCATCCTCGTAGATATATCCCCGGATATGCGCCAGTTCATGGCACATAGTCGCCGGTTTCTTCATGACAGACATAACGTCATTATAATTTGCTTCCATGGAAAACGGAAAATAGTACCCGCACATATACATCTGACACATGAAATCCGAGAAAAACATAGCCTTCGGTCTCGGATAATAACCATCCAGCTGTGCATAGCTTTTCCCTAGGTTCTGCATCGCATCGATGGCTTTCCCTGCCATATCCACCGCATTCCCCTTACTGTCCACACCGCCGGGATATATCACTGCCCCGCTTTCATCCCGCTCCATCTCCATGCTCAGCGCATTGCAATGGGACACGATATCATTATAGATTCGAAGCAGCTCCTCCGTCCGCTCCTGCAGCGTCACATCCTGCTGCCCTTCTTCCTCTCCGAAATACTTCTCGGAAAAAGTGGAACCGTGATAAATCATCGTACAATTCAGCGTCATGATCGTGAACACAAATAACAGCACCCATGCAAAATGGCGAAAATAGCCCTTCACGCCATGGCGATACCGTTCCGAATGCCTGCATCTCGGAAAAATCATACTGATTCCAAGCAGTACCGCGAAAACTACTACGACGATTCCCGCCACGATCATCCATTCCCCTACGGAAAAAGGGAAAATCCCCGTAATTCTCCCATAAGTATTCACCCATATGGGGAATATATAAGCAATATAAGCATCGCTGAAGCTCCTGCTGTTCCAGGCAATGACCTGAAACAGCAAAAGTACTGCAGCGATGCTTATATATATCACAAGACTCTTCTTAACTTTTTTCTTACTCTCCATGGTACTCCTTAAGCAGCTTCTTTTCCCACTTTGATCCGCGTCTTCTTCCAGATACCGCACCGGTACAGAAGATACAGGATCAGGGCAGAGATACCGTTACTGATCACCACGGAATACCAGACACTGCGCACGCCCATATGCAGAATGCTCTCGCAGAACCACAGCGTTACGAAGCGGAATACCCACAGTCTCGTCACATCGATTGCCATGGTCACTTCCGTATGTCCGGTACCCTGGAACAGCCCGGAAGTCGCATTGTACACACCATTCGTAAAGCACCAGAAAGCCATAACACTTAAGAAGTCCGCCGCCATACCCACGACTTCCGCATCCTTGGAAAAGATCCGAACAATCGCCGTGGAGATCATATCTCTTGATAAGATCATACCACCAATGAACAAAAATACAACAGATATCCACATGGAAAAACGGTATCCCTTTTCTGCACGGTCCGGCTGCTTCGCTCCCATATTCTGTCCCACGATCGTTGCTGTCGCCGATCCGATGGCGTTGGAGGGCAGAGTAATCAGTCCGTTGACCTTATTGCCAATACCGTAAGCCGCCATCGCTTCCGTGCCGTAGACAAATACATTTTTACTCATGAGCAGAAACCCTAGCTGCATCGTACTTCCGCCGATAGCGGTAGGCAGTCCGATCTTCAGGATCATTCCCAGTTTTTCCTTCTGCAGACGCATATATCTGCGATTTAAGCAAATGTCATTCCCCTGTCGGCACAAAAGCCCTAATGCCGCCATGGCAGGAATCGCTTTTGCCAGAAGTGTTGCCAGTGCCGCTCCTGCTGTCCCCATATCGAGAATGATCATGAAAAAGGGGTCCAGGAACAGGTTTAACGTAATACCTCCCAGATTCAGGAACATGGGGCGCACCGTATCTCCCTGCGCCTGATGCACTGCAGAGAAAATATTCACCATATATAAAAAGGGCATATCCCAGATCACTACCCGCAGATAGACTCTCGCATAATATGCCGTGCCTCCGTCGGCTCCCAGCCAGTTCACGATCGCCGGTGTCCCCAGGAAACAAAGCGTGGCGCAGACCACCGCAAATCCCATGGCGCAGACGAAGATCTGATTCGCCATGGATCTGGCATCCTCTTTTTCTCCGGCACCGATATACTGCGCAATGAGGACCGCTCCCGCCACCGTGATCCCGCTGCCGAAATTCGTAATAATATTCTGCATCGGCGTCACCAGGTTGATCGCCGCCAGCTGCTCCGTGCCGATCTTCCCCAGCCAGTAAGTATCTGTTAGGTTATACATCGTCTGTAAAAAGCTGTTGATCACCACCGGAATCGCCAGAGACAGAATCGCCCGGATCAGATTTCCATGCAATATAAGATCAGGATTATATTTTTTCGCAGTTTTCATTATCATCACTCCTAAAATGCATTATAAAGCAATTTTTCAGTATTCTCTATGACATTTTTAGGTTTTTAGCCTGTATAACACTTATTTTTTGTCTCTAAAAATCCCTCCCGCAAATACAAACTTACGGAAGGGATCTCTTACTTATTTAACATCATATTTATGATGCCAGGGTCAAAAGGTCTAAACCCACATGAGCTTGCTCATAAGTGGGTGAAAGACCTTGGGACCCGCCCCGATATGAGCATAAAAGTGGGATGATAATCCCACGATATGCGAATATTGGGTAGGATTGTGGGAGTGCGGAGCACGGAACAATCCGTAGGCATCAAAGTCGGGGGCTTTTGACCCCGACATCATATTTATTTGATTACAACACTGTTCCAGCCATCGGAAGGAATCAGGGAGATGTAGGTCTTACCGGTGTTGATTTCGATCTCCTCACCGGTCTTTGCGTCATAATAATGTGTGATTGCATTCTCGGAAGATTTGGTCCAGTTCACCTCGATTGCCTTACCCCCGGTGATGTAGTAACCGGATCGTCCGGAGTCAATCGCATTATAGATCAGGTAACCTTCTCCCAGTTCAGCAAAAGTGGTATTCTGAAGAATAACATTTTCGAAAGTCAGCTGTGCGCCGGTAGCTCCATCCTTGTGTGCAGAGCCATACTCGTAATAATCATAAGTTCCGGTCTCTTCGTTATACTTCAGGGTAGAAGCATTATGCTTGAAAGGAAGTTCAATGGTAGTTGCGCTGATGGCATCGCTTCTGTCAGCGAAGGTAACCTCTGCATCTGCAAACTGGAAGTGCTGACCCTGATAGTACTGGTTATAAGTAGTGGTATACTTAGAGCTTGCAAAACGCTGCTTCAGTCCATCATAGGTTTTACCCTTCTGGCTGTTAGTGTAAGTATCATAGGTGATATATTCAGTGAACTCAGCTGCCTTACCGTTACTATAACGTGCAAAACCACCACTGAAGTTCGCGGAATAATCCTTTGCTGCCCAGTCGTTGATAAAGTAAGGACCACCATCGTGGCACAGAACTGCGTTCCACTCTGCTGCCAGCATAAAGTTGGTAGGACGAGCACTACGAACGCTTCCCAGCTGCTCGATCTTCTCCCAATCCTTAACCACTACCATGAAACGGGTAATTCTATCGTTCAGGGTACTGTTCATGATCTCATATACTACGTCTGCATCTGCCACGCCGAAATGAGGAAGTGCAGTCTTCTCGTTATCTACCATTACGGCGATGGGGCGCTGATCCTTCAGGCTCTCATCGATCCACTCGTTGGTAAGCTCACTGCGATACATACCATCATGGTTCTCTTCGTTATCAGGGGTCTCTGTTGCAATGGGCTGTTCTACCTCCTGGATATCGGTAGCAATAGGCTCTGCTTCAATCGTCTGAATAGGGGACACGGTGGACTCGCTGCTGCCACATCCTGTCAGAACGCCTACCGCAATCAAAATTGCTGCAAGTACTTTCTTTTTCATGAATGCTTCCTTTCATCTGTTGTTTGTTCTATCCGGTCCTCCGACCGGCACTCTAAGATACATTGTATCGCGAAAGCCTTATGTTTGTCCACCGAAAATTCTTAAGATTTTCTTGACACCGAAAATTCTTAAGATTTTCTTGAGATTTTATTTCGCAAAAAATGACATCAGACAGTTGTATGCTGATGTCATTTTTGTTTTCTGTATTTTTACTTACTATTCCTTTACAGCACCGATATTTACTCCCTGCACAAAATATTTCTGGCAGAATGGATAAATGATCATAAATGGTAGAATCGCTACAATAACCGCTGCATTTTTCACCGTATTTTCCGTTGCTCCTTCTACCGCAGACGGCAGATCACTTCCCATGATCAATGCCCGCAGTTTCATCTGGAAATTATATAAATTGGAATTTGTGATATACAGCTTATAGTTCGTATAATCATTCCAATACCCCACCGCATACATCAGTCCTATGGATGCCAGTGCCGCCT
>CAVJMX010000153.1:0-4898 GCA_963650795.1 Bacteroidales bacterium H4 | reverse complement strand
TTTTGCTTTCAAACGGTGACAATTTGTCACGGTTTCATTATCTTTTTCTTACTAGAAAATAAAAGTAGAAAAACATGAAAAAGAATTTTTCTTTATAATTTCTTAAGAAAAATGTGACGTAAAATGTGACAACTCCGCGTTATATTGAAACCCATAGAAAGCAATTCATTCGGAGGGGCTGGTAATATGACACAGGAGAATCGTTCGGGCAGACAGGCAGAGACTAATATAACGCAGATGAGGAGAAATCCGTATCTGGCGGATTATCGCAGTAGAAAAAGTATAGGCAGTTATGTCGGGAGACGCACAGAACAACGACAGCACAGTGCAGCGCCCCGGCAGGAAAACAGAATCCGCCAGCAGAAACAGAGAACTGCGGCTGCTGTATCTGGCGGAAACGTATACAGGGACAATACTTATAACGCCCGTGCCAGACAGCACCTCGCGAGAGCCGAGAGGCAGCGCCGCCGCAGACGGGCAAGAATCCGCAGATATCTCGGGATGGCTCTGCTCTGTGCAGGGATTCTGGTAGGAATCGTTGCACTGACGAAGCTTCTGAAAGTACCGGCAAGCACAGCAGAAGCCAGCGCACCGGTGGAGGCAGACATCGTACAGCAGGTGGAAAAAGAGATTGGAAATACCACAGGAACCAGGATCCAGGGACTGCCGGCGGAGACTTACGCGGCGCATCCTGCCTGGACGGAGGACTTCCTCACGGTGAACGAATACTCCAGACCGGGAGATCCTTTGCCGGAAGTGAAAAATATTTTCGTGCATTATACCGCCAATCCCGGCACCAGTGCGGCACAGAACCGCAGCTATTTTGAACAGCTGAAAGATAACCATGAGCGCAGTGCCAGCGCACATTTTATCATCGGTTATAACGGAGAGATCATCCAGTGCGTCCCTTTGGATGAGATCGCTTATGCGGTGCAGACCCGCAATGAGGATTCCATCTCCATCGAATGCTGCTACAAGGCGGACAACGGGCAGTTCACCCAGGAGACTTACGATTCTCTCATTAAATTACTGAAATGGCTGATTGATGCCTATGATCTGCAGCCCGACGACATCCTCCGCCACTACGACTGCGGCGGCAAGAAATGCCCCATCTACTACACAGAGCATGAAGATGCCTGGGAGCAACTCAAAAATGACGTGAAAAACCTCTGATTTTTATCCTCCCTGCCACACCGGCAGGACAAAAAACTGGATATCGATTAAAAGAAAGGGCAAAAAAACAGATAGGCTTCAGCAATAAAAAATGCTATAATACGGTCATCACTTGAAACGTATCGTTATAATTGAGGTAAGGAGTGACGGCGGATGAAGAGCTTTTTTCAGATGGATAACCCTTTATTTCAAATATTGCAGAAAATACTGAACGTAGTCGGATTGAGCCTGATCTGGATCCTGTGCTGCCTGCCGGTAGTGACGATCGGAGCGGCGACTGCGGCACTGTATTATACGACAGTGAAGGTAGTCCGGAACGAGAGAGGATACCTGTTCGCAGAATACTTTTCTGCATTCAAAAAGAACTTTCGCCAGAGTACGATAGCGACGCTTATATATCTGGCGGTCACTGCTCTATTCTATTTCGATGTGCGGATATTACAGCTGCTTCGCGGAGAGGTTACAGAAGCGGGAGCCCTGGAGATAGGCATTTACGGTGTGGTCATCGTGCTGTCTCTCTATTATGTGCTGCTCCTGCTGCAGATGTCACGGTTTGACAACAGCCTGAAGGCTCTTGCGAAGAACACACTGATTCTGATGATCCGACACTTACCGTCATCGCTTCTTACATTACTCATCATTGTATTTGGTTTCTTCGCGTCATGGCTGATTCCACTATTTGCGATTATTATGCCGACCGTGGCAGCATGGTTGATCAGCATTCCTATGGAAAAGGTGTACCACCGCTACATGACCCCCGAGGAACAAGAATGGGAGGACAGACTCAACTTAATTAAATCATAGAATAAGAATGGGTGAAAAGTATGGCACATTTGGTCTTTTTGGCAAAACCGGAATTTTCGCACAATCATCAGGAAATTGAGTTGCTCTATCTGCAGGACGGATCCGCCACCGTGGAAGTGGAAGGGAAGAAATACGACCTGCAAAAGGATGATGTCATCGTCATCAACAGCTTCCAGCAGCATTCGATTTTTTCCACGAAGAATTTCCTGATTGCAAGTATATCCATAGAACTTCCCTATTTACAGGAGCGCCTGCACAAGGATATGCTCTTTTTTGCGTGCAACTCAAAACTGGCAGAGGACTATGAGCAGGCAAAATACGACAGACTGCATACTGCAATCGACAATTATCTTAAATATTCCTACCAGTCCAGAGAGGAGGAGTCTTTTCTCGCGGAGAGCTATTATTTCCTTGTATTATATCAACTGGTAAAAGATTTCGCACAGGGTGACTTAAGCGAGGAGTCCCTGCGGCAGCAGAAGCAGCAGAGGACGGAAAATATCGAAAAATACCTCAGACAGAACTTTAATAAACAGATCAGCCTGAATGATCTGGCAGATAAATTCTATCTGTCGCCGACGTATCTCTCCCGGTACTTCCGTAAAGAGTTCGGCACCAACTTCCTCGATTATCTGAACCAGATCCGGCTGAAATACGCTACTGAGGAGATCCTGCGTACGGATAAACCGATCACACAGATTGCCATGAATGCCGGATTTTCAAATATCACGGCATTTAACAAGATGTTCCGCGAGGAATATGAGAAGACTCCGTCGGAATATCGCAAGGCGAATCAGGAACAGCAGGAATACGCAAGGCAGGAGAAGGCTCCGGCGCAGAAGGTCGAAATGTATGACAGCTTCAACAGGGACAGTCTTCTCACGGAAGAAGTTGTTTATATCAGCGAGGTTCGTAAGACACCGCTCAAACGCAACTGGAACAATACCATTAATATCGGAACTTTTGCCCAGATGACAAAATACAACGTACAGAACCACGTCCTCTATCTGCGCAACGGTCTGCATTTCCGCTTCGTGCGGTTGTGGGGACTCTATGATAAAGAACTGGGACTGTTAGATGAGGCAAATGAGATATTTAACTTTAATGCCATTGACGGGGTATTGGATTTCCTTGTAACGAATCATATTCGTCCTCATATTGAATTGGGGAAAAAGGGTAGAAAGATCGTCGGAGCGAACCTGGAACGAATCTATTGCAGTGAACAGTATGACTATTTTGACTGCCTGGAGAATATGAAAAGATTTCTTCATGAATTCATTGTGCATCTTGCAAATCGGTATGGTCAGGAGGAAATCGATAGCTGGTGCTTTGAGTATTGGAGTGAAGAGATTGACAGCGGGAAATCTTTCTGCGATGAGCTGACACTGGAAGAAAAAGAAGACATGATCCGGAAATATCTGGAGAAATATGATGTGGTATCCAGGACACTGCGGGAAGTATGCCCTAACATTCATCTGGGAGGATGTGGATTCCCTTTAAATATCGAGGAACGGATATTACGGATGCTGCTGACAGAATGGGAACATCATGAGAAACCGGATTATTTCTCGGTCAGTGTTTATCCTTATTATATCAAGGGACAGACGGTGGAAGATGATGAGAAGATCATCTCCGGAAGATTTATCGCATCCTCATTCATCTACCGGATGGTTCGTAAGACGAGAGAATTGCTGAAAGAGAGTGCCTTGGCAGAGAGTGAACTGTACGTGACGGAATGGAATCTGTCCATCGTATGCAATAATATTATTCACGATAGCTGCCTGAAAGGTTCTTATATAATGCAAAATCTGATCGACAATATAGACAACGGTGATATGAATGCCTACTGGGGAGGAACGGATCTGTTTCAGTTCCACAGCGGTATGAGTAAGTGCCTGAATGGAGCATCGGGACTGATGACCATTCACGGTATCCGTAAGCCTGCATGGTACGCTTTTGATTTTATGAACTCGCTAGGGAAGAATCTCCTTCGCAAGAGTGAGAATGTGGCGGTCACAGAAGACGGACACGGCAGCTACAGTATCGTGTGCCACAACTACACCCATTTGAGCCATAATTATTATATGGTAGAAGAAGGTAAGCTCCAGATCGATGCCATTCAGGATGTGGCACTGAACACCAAGCGCCTGAAGCTGTACTTCATCCTTCCGGCAGATCCGAAGTGCCGTTATCGGATCCGGGCATATTCTGTGAACAATGAACATGGAAGTGTCCTTACGACCTGGACCCAGATGGGTAAGCCGGAGGATCTGGTCAAGGAAGATTTTGAGTATCTGAAGGGTGTCTGTGTACCACAGCTGACCATCTCGGATGTAGAGGTGACAGACGGCAAGATCAATTTTGAAGTGACACTGGATCAGAACGAGATCCAGCTGCTACAGATCACGAAACGACTGGTCTGATGACAATATTCTATATAATAATACCGCAAAGAGCAGACTGTTGACATACAGGCTGCTCTTTTTATGCATATTTATCATAAAAATTAAGTCAAGTCCAAATTTGTGTGTAAATTGCTCTTAGGCACTTTTGGTGCGGAGGGATGCTTTACATCCCCTTGATTATGCACCAGCTCTCTTGAGGGAACTGTCAAGGGTGCGTAAGCACCTCGAAGAGGTTCCCTTGACTGTTCCTGAAAGAGTGCTACTTGGTCATGCAGCCCGGAGCTGGACCTGTTCTTCTGCGAGCTTGGCCAGCTTTGAAACGGCATCCGAAGCCAATAGGGCTTGATAGCTCTCAGGACTGAAAACCGCCTTCTGTGTAGAGACAACTTCGTTCCGTTCCAGAAGGACGGATCCCATAAGCCGCAGCAGGGAGTCTTCATTGGGAAATACTCCGATTACCCCTGACCGGCGCTTCAGCTCTTTGTTGAGACGTTCAATGTGGTTGGACGTCCGGAA
>CAVJMX010000152.1:0-5003 GCA_963650795.1 Bacteroidales bacterium H4 | reverse complement strand
ACATCAAGGCGTGATGTTCCGTTCGCCATGGGCGTTCGTGGATATTTCACTAACTTTCCATTTACACTAACAGCGTTTGGCGCCATAATGAGATTATGTTATATTAAACTTACTTAAGAAGAGATGAGCACAAGTGAGGTGCATGCAATGGCTGGAATCGAAAAAGTGATTTTTATGAATATGTGCATGGTCTATGATAGTGAGGGCAATGTGCTGGCACTGGACAAGGTGGGAAATGGTTATTCGGGAACGACCTTTCCCGGTGGGCATGTGGAACCGGGGGAGACCTTCAAAGAGTCGGTGATCCGGGAAATCTATGAAGAGACCGGACTGACGATCCGAAATCCCAGACTGACCGGCATCTATCACTGGATGACAGGAGACATACGGAATGTGGGCTTTTTATATAAGACGTCGGAATACGAGGGAGAATTGATTTCCTCCGAGGAGGGAAAAGTCTACTGGATCACCGGGGAAGAATTTTTGAAGAGACCGCTGGCACCGGGCATGGAACAGGTGTGGCAGATGATGCATGACGAGGATGCACAGGAGTGTCTGCAGACATTGACAGAGGAAGGCATCGTGTCAAAGATTCAGTAGTGAATTCTGAAAGGAGAGTGGCGCGCAGTGTTTTGGGATAAAGTCGCAGGTCTGTATGATTTGTTTGAAAATATTTATAACAAAAAGGTCTACCGGGAGACGGGACAGAGAGTTGCCGAAAGATTACAGGAAACGGACGTGGTACTGGAATGTGCCTGTGGAACAGGCTCCATCAGCCGGTATATTGCCGACAAATGTGAGCACCTTACGGCAACGGATTATTCGGAAGGAATGTTAAAGCAGGCGAAGAAGCATCTGACTGCGAGAACTAATGTCATTTTTGCACAGGTGGACATTACACATCTGCCCTATGAAGATCAGAGTTTTGATGCAGTGGTGGCGGGCAATGTGATCCATTTGCTGCCGGAACCGCAGAAAGCCATGGAGGAACTGCTGCGGGTCTGTAAGGAAGGCGGAAAAGTGATCCTCCCGACTTACATTAATAAATCGGAAAAGAGCAGCCGGGCTGCCGTAAGATTTCTGGAGGAACTGGGTGCGGATTTCAAACAGCAGTTTGATACGGATTCTTATCGACGTTTTTTTGCGGATATGCATCTTACAAAAACAGAATTTTTTATTGTAGAAGGGCGGATGCCTTGTGACATTGCAGTCATCACGAAAGAAACATTACAGGAGGCAGAACAATGATCAACAAATTACATATGGCAATGATCGAACTTTACCGCGGGGATGCAAAACGTATTCAGCATTTTTGCAAGGTGCACAGCTATGCGAAGCTGATCGCGGAAATGGAAAACGTGGATGCTAAGACACAATTTATTCTGGAGACAGCGGCACTGACTCACGATATCGGCATTCATCTGTGCGAAGAAAAATACGGAAACAGTAACGGAAAACTGCAGGAAAAAGAGGGTCCGGCGATTGCCGAAAAACTGCTTTCCAATCTTGGATTTTCCAAAGAAGTTTCCGAGCGGGTGCAGTACCTGATCGCTCATCACCATACTTACAACAATATAGATGGGATCGATTATCAAATTCTGGTGGAAGCGGATTTTCTCGTAAATATGTATGAGGATGAACTGTCCGGGGAAGCCATGCAGAATGCCTATCGGAATATTTTCCGGACGGAAGCGGGGAAAAAGATCTGTAGGGAGATGTATGGGGTAGAGTAATTTTAGAACTTAAAAAAGAGGACAGGAGAGGACAGTCATGAGTAAATGGACAGATCTGGCGATCCGGGTGCAGAGCATTGCACAGGCGGGGCTTGCCTACACGGAAGGTGAATATGACAGAGAACGTTATGAAGAACTGCGGAATATTGCGGCGGAGATGATCTCCTGCGAGAGCGGGATCCCGGTGGAGACGGTGAAGACTTTTTTCTGCAACGAGACCGGCTATCAGACACCAAAGGTGGATACCAGAGAGCAGATACTGCTGTGCTTTGACGCCAATGAGGATCCGGACTGGAAAACCATGTTCGATTAAAACCGGAGGGAACAGAATTATGGAATATACGAAACTTGGAAACACCGATATTGAAATTTCAAAATTATGTGTGGGATGCATGAGCTTTGGCAAGGCGGGCACCATGCATGACTGGACATTGGATGAGGCAGATACGGAAAAGATTGTAAAACACGCATTGGATCTTGGCATCAACTTCTTCGATACTGCCAATGGATACTCTGCGGGAACCAGCGAGGAATATCTGGGAAAAGCACTGAAAAAGAATATCTCCCGTGACAAAGCCGTGATTGCATCCAAGGTTTATTTTAATCCCGGCAGACTGTCAAGAGACGCCATCCACAGAGAGATCGACGGCAGCCTGAAACGCTTAGGCACGGATTATCTGGATCTGTATATCATTCACCGTTTTGATTACGAGACACCTATCGAAGAGACCATGGGTGGACACCTTTTGTCGCCAGGGGAAAATACGACCGCACCGAAGAACAGGATCTGAAGATCGTACAGCGGGTATCGGAACTGGCAGAAAAATACGGGGTAAAAATGCAGCAGATCGCACTGGCATGGCAGTGGGCAAAGGGCGTGGCGTCCCCTATCGTAGGTGCCACGAAAGCGAGATATCTGGACGACGCAGCCGGAGCTTTCGCTGTGAAACTGACACCGGAAGATGTGGCGTATCTGGAAGAATGCTATGTCCCCCACCGAATCGTCGGCGCCATCGACCACAACCCGGCGGATGGCGTGATATTGTTGGATGAGAAAAAGTAGAATTGTAACAGTGTCTGACGAAAATCAGACGAGGGCATTACCGTATAAGCGGCGGAACTCTAAAGGAGTTTCGCCGTATTCTTTTGCAAACACGTTCGCAAATTTTCCCTGATTTTCATAACCTACGGCATTGGCAATCTCAATAATTTTCATAGAGGTTGAGATAAGAAGGTCAGCGGCTTTTTCCATTCTTTTTCTGCGAAAATAAGCCAGATAACTTTCTCCGAGAATTTCTTTTATATAGAGTTTAAAACTGCTTTCACTGATACCGAATCGGTCTGCCATTTCTTTTGCGGTAATTCTTTTCGACAAATCATTTAAAATAATATTTTCCGCTTCTTTCACAATGGCAATCTGTGAGCGTGTGAAGAAACCGGAGGGTTCGCTGACAGAGGGCATGATCCTGAGTTCGTGTAATAACCGCAAGGTATCATATCTTAGAAGCGCATATTCGGAAAAATCTTTTAGTTGCGGGACAGATCCAGAAGCTTGCGGAGCAGACGAAAAAAGCAGTAGATGATATCGGAAAAATTGTAACGGAATCTGTTCATAATACAGAAAATGCAGTAGGCGTCATGGAGCAGAGTGTGCGGCTGACCGAGGCGGGAATGAACAGCATCCGGGAAGTAGGTGATTCTACTTCTATGATTACGGCATCCAACGAGCAGATGACTGCGCAGATTATGGAAATGGATACAACCGTTGAAAATATCCGAATCCACAGCAATAAAGTTGCAGCGTCCATGGAACAGGTGGATGTCAGCACACGGTGTAATTACCAGGCAATCGAACAGGTGACTGCGGCAACCCAGGAAAACAGTGCAGGGGTTGAAGCCATAGAAGAACTGGTGGCACGGATCCGGACATTGGCGTTGAAACCGGAAGGATAAAGACATGCAATATTTATTGTAAATTACAGATCGGATGTATGCTGATCGTTCTCTATATCGCATTTATCTATATGCGGGAGAAGTTGGCATACCGGACAGAGAGAAAAGAATGGATCTTTGAGCTTTTGCTTGCGACAGGCGTGTTGTGTATTGCGTTTGATGGTACGACAGCTTATACGGTAAATCATCTGGAGAAAATTCCGGATGTGTTGAACCGGATCCTGCATGCAGGATTTTTATGCAGTCTGGACATCATGGTATTTCTAATGTTCGTGTATATTCTTGATATTACGAAGGGGCTGCCCAAAAGGCGGATCATAAGACGGTTATTGGAACTGCCACTTTTCTTAAGTATTGTGGTGGTTGTGCTTTTCATACCGGCACTTACCTATCAGAAGGGAGAGATCACCAATTATTCCATGGGAGTGTCGGCATTTACCTGTTATATTATGGTCGCTGTTTATATGTCAGCTACGGTGGCTCTGCTTCTGGCAGGCTGGAAGCAGATGGGGCATCACAAGCTGATCACCATAGCAACCTGTGTGGGTGTTTCCATTGCGGTAACGCTATATCAGATGTTCCATCCCGAGGCTCTGTTGTCCTGTCTGGTTCCGACGTTTGTGATCCTGGGAACCTATCTGAACATGGAAAATCCGCTGTTTACCAAATTACAGGCTCATAACCGGGAAATGGTCATGGGTTTCGCTACACTTGTGGAAAACCGCGACGGCAGTACCGGCGGACATATCCGACGGACGACTACCTATGTGAAGATGCTAACTGCTGAAGAATATGAGGTCATGAAGACACATGCGGCGAAAGGCGGAGAAATCATACAGGAAACATTTTCCCATCTGGGGGATGAGGAGTACGAGAAAATAGTATATGAGGTTGCCAGACATCATCATGAAAAATGGAACGGAAAGGGATACCCGGATGGGCTGTCAGGGAAAGAGATCCCATTGTGTGCCAGAATTATGGCAGTGGCGGATGTGTTTGATGCAGTCTCGGCAAAGCGGTGCTACCGGGATGCTATGCCTCTGGAACAATGTTTTCGTATCATGGAAGAAGGGAGAGGACAGGATTTCGATCCGGTGATTGCCGAAGCATTTCTGGATATGAAGGAAAAAGTGACGGAAGTATACCGCAGGGGACAGCAACAGTAAGTTGCTTTTCAGAAAACAGATTCACCGGTATGATAAGAATACAGGAGGTGGAGACAATGGAAACAAAGAACATAATTTTGGAACTTCGAACGAAAAAAGGAATGTCACAGGATGAGCTGGCAGAAAAGATTATGGTAAACAGGCAAGCGGG
>CAVJMX010000151.1:2000-5096 GCA_963650795.1 Bacteroidales bacterium H4 | reverse complement strand
GGCACTCTATAGCAATTACATTTCTCCGTTTGTAAGTCATTTTACGGATGGAATATCTGATCTGCTGGGATGCTTTCTTGATTTCTGGAATAATAACATGCAGCCGGTCCTGATGCAGTGGGCAAGTATGTTTGACGACACCTATCAGAGCCACCTGAAACCCATGATTGATGCTTTTATGGATTTGTTGGGCGTATTGATAGAGTACATACAGCTATTTTGGGACAACTACCTAAAAGAGCCGTTGCAGTGGATCATAGATAATGTGCTTCCGTTGTTGCAACCTATTTTAGAGGATTTGGGAAAACAAGTAAAATTTGCTGTGGACATTATCTCAGATGTAATTACAACAATGCTTAAGGTAATAAAAGGAGTATTTGCAATTCTGGGCGATCTGATTCGCGGTGACTGGAAACAACTATGGGAAGATGCAAAGCAGATTTTTAAAGATGTTGTTAATGGCATATTATCCATAGCTGAAACTATGGCGAATGGCTTGGTGGATGCAATTAACAGAATGGTGCAGTCGATAAACAGCATCAAGTTTGATGTACCTGATTGGATTCCGGGGCTCGGAGGAAAATCTTTCGGAGGATTTAACATTCCGGAGATTCCACGCGTAACGTTGCCCAGGCTTGCCAACGGAGGAATTACTACGGGGGCTACACTGGCAGAAATCGGCGAAGCCGGTCGCGAAGCGGTATTGCCACTGGATCGGAATACAGACTGGATGGATGTACTCGCTGATAAGATTGCAGATCGCATGCCGACGACGGGCGGCTCTGTAGATGCATCATTGATCCTGGATGGAGAGACATGCGGCAGACTGTTTTTACCCTACATACAGAATGAAGAGGTACGATTAGGCATCGCAGAAGGATAAGGAGGGATGAAGTATGGAAAAGAAATACACACAGGGTCTGATCATAGACGGAACGACATATAACATCCCTTTGGTATCCATTAAGAGGACATTAGACTTTCTCGAAAAATATGCGGAAAGATCGGAAGATGGAGACATTCAGATTGAGACTATCGGACTATATAAGAACTATACCATATCCATCGGTCTGATCGAGGATGCCGAATTGTATGATCAGCTGATAGAACATATTACAGATTGCGAGAATCGCTTTCATCATGTGACACTTCCGGATGCTAGTAAGCAGTTTGATTTTTACGGATATTTCTCCAGCATCAAGGATGAAGTAGAAAAGGTGCTGGAGAATGGTGCACAGTATAAAGGATTATCCTGGAAGATGACTTCCAAAAAGCCATATAAGACACCATAGGAGGAGACATGAGGACATATTGCAAGGCAGAAATGAAATTCATCGACGTCACAGCACTGTCAGATGCAACTCCTTCCACGGATGACAATCAGCCCATAGGAAATGTCGAACTGTTTGAAGCAGAGTATCTGCAGGAGGACTACGGCACCACAGAACTGAATCAGTTTGTGCTGTCCGGGGAGAAAAGCATCCTGCCGGATGCCCCGGAAGATATTGCATTCTGGAGCGAAGAATCCCGGGATGACTGCACGTTCGAGAACAATCCTAAATTACGGATTCAGTTTACTACACAGCATACATCAGCGGCAATCACGCTGTATTTTGTAGATGTACCTCCGGCAGAACTGGTGATTACATGGTATACACTTTCTGGCACCAAACTGATCAGCAAGACATTTTATCCGGATAGTCTGGTCTATGTATGTAACAATCCGGTACAGAATTACGGCAGAATCGAGATAGAGTTTATCCGGACCGCATATCCGGTACGGTATGTCAAGCTGCAGTACATTTTGTATGGTAAATACATCGTGTGGGATCAGGACATGATTAAGTCAGGGAAGGTGCAGGAGGATATTGATGTCACATCAGCCACCATCCCGATCAACAAGGCAGATCTGTCTATCGTAGATGTTCATAATGATTTTGATATCGGGAATGAGGATGGAGCGTGGAAGTCCATCCAGAAGACGCAGGAAGTAAACCTCACGGAGTACCGTGAAGGAGAATGGATCCCTATCGGGGCATTTTATGTGGATGATTTCTCCTTTTCGCAAAATGTCGCTACATTTAAACTCATTGATGGTGTAGGTCTGATGGATAAATACACCTTTTATGATGGACGGATATACATAAATGAGCCGGCGGGAAACATCCTGCAGGAAGTATTTGCGGCAGCAGGAATTACAAAGTATAGCATTGAGGATGAGGTGGCAGATACACAGCTGACCGGCTACCTGGGCATACAGACGTGCCGGAAGGCATTACAGAGAATATGCTTTGCCTGCGGGGCAGTGGCGGATGACAGCCGGAGCGATACCATTAAGATATATAAACCGGATCGGTATGTGTCATCCACGGTGGGTACCAACCGAAAGCTGAACGGACATACCAAGGTCTCCCTGGATAAATATGTTTCCGGAGTGTCTATCGAATGCAAAAGTTATGCACTGGAAGACAAAACCACGGATATTTATAAGGGGAGCCTGCAGGCAGGGGATACCAGGATAACATTTTCGGAACCATATCAACCGGAAAGCATTACAGCTACGGAGGGAACCATCCGGACGGTAAAGACAAATTATCTGGTGGTCCACATGGAAGCAGCAGGGGAGTGTGTAATCTCCGGACGGAAATATGCAAATACGGCATTTACTTACCAAAAAAATGTTGCGCTGCTGGAAGCCGGGGAAACAGAAAGCCTGAAGAAATTTACGGACTGTACGCTGCATAATACAGGACAGCTGCCAGCTGTAGCAGAAAACTTGCTGAATTATTATGCGCTGCGAAAGCAGGTAAACATGAAATATCTGGAACAACGGGAGCAGGTGGGAAACTGGGTCAACATCGAATCCATGACCGGTGGTATCTCCACGACGCTGATTGAGAGCCAAAGTGTGGATCTCACCGGCGGATATATTGCCACAGCCAAGTGCCGTGGATATAGCACACTGGTGACTGATCTGGCATACACCGGAGAGTTTTATGCAGGCGAAAGGGGGCTGATCTGATGGACATGAAACCGGCAATATATGGAGTAAATCTGTCCAGTCAGGCAGTCAACACGAAGACCAAGATAACGGTG
>CAVJMX010000151.1:0-1990 GCA_963650795.1 Bacteroidales bacterium H4 | reverse complement strand
ACGGCACCATGTTCAGTCCTGTCAGTGGCTATGTGACAGTGGTGGCAGAGGATATCCCGGCAATGGATGTGCAATATGCCCGCCAGAGTAATTATGACCTGATGGCAGGTCAGGAGATAGGAGTGATCTAATGGCAATATCAAAAGTGCGTGTAAAAGTCAATGGAGTGTGGACAAACCTCTCTCAGAGTGATGGCAAGTGGACGGGATCTATTACGGCACCGTCTACCACATCATATACGCAGCCGGATAAGTATTATCCCGTGACAATCGAGGTGACAAATGATGCCGGTACCGTAGTCACAAAGGACGCTACGGATGCTACGCTTGGAGCGGCACTGCGACTGGTTGTAAAGGAAACCATGAAACCGACGATAGCACTGGTATCACCGTCTAATGGCGCGTACGTCACAAACAACCAGCAGGATATCGTATTTAAGGTGACGGATGAGGCAGCAGGCAGCGGAGTCAACCTGTCAACGGTAAAATTTAAACTGGATAATACCACATATACTTCGACAAGTGCAGGGATGGCTTATACGGGTATTACAAATGGATACCAGTTTACATTTACACCTCAGGCAACCATTACAGATGGCAAACATAGCATAACCATTAATGCATCGGATAACGACGGCAATGCTGCTACAGCAGTGACTGCATCATTTACTGTGGACACGGTGCCTCCTACACTGACGGTATCCTCACCGACAACCGGCACCATCACTAATAAATCTGCAGCAACGGTATCCGGCAAGACCAACGATGCCACATCCAGTCCGGTATCGGTGACGATTACATTAAATGATGCCAGCGTAGGCAGTGTAACAGTAGAATCTGATGGGTCATTTTCCAAGGCAGTTACCCTGGCGGAGGGACAGAATACGATTGTGGTCACTGCAAAAGATGGCGCGGGAAAGACCAGCAGCGTAACCATCAAAGTAAAGCTGGATACCACAGTGCCAAAACTGTCCAGTATTACGCTTACACCTAATCCTGCAAATGTAAGCTCCAGCGTGGCAATTACCGTTGAGGTAAGCTAATGGGCACCGGCACAATAAGCCTGGAACTGCCGACTGACATTGTTTATGTCGCAGGAGTGGTAAATGGTGTTGATACGGTATTTATCCAAGACGAGGCAGATCCGGTGCAATGGAGAGCTACAGTGGATGTGGCAGAGGACAATCTCTACCACATCTATCTGGAAATGTATGACGAAGCAGAAAACAAAAGTACATATGAGGACACAATCGAGTATATATTACCCGTATTTGTGTATGACCGGACACAGGCAGATGTAGACCGTGTACTGGAACTGAAGCAGAAAGGGTGGAACAACCTCTCCGCAGAGGAGCAGGAAGAATGGCTGGGCGGCAGAATGAAGGGGGCGCTGAACCTATCGGATCTGAAACGGATAGAGAATGACTGCTATATCATTGCTCAACTCCTGAAGATTGATATAACCACGAGGAAGGACGACCTGCCACAGTATCCAAATACCACGTATTTTGCGGCAATGCTGGCTAATGTGGAGACCCTCAGATCCGCCGGATATAAATACGTGGAGACACCGGAGGTACCGGCGCAGCCGATCAACAGCTATCAAAAGCTTAACGACATCGAACGGATACTGCATGATGTATATGAGGTGTTTAATACAAATTATGCTTACTATGCCGGCGGAGAAATCTATGCCGGTGACACGATAGGATTACTTTTATAAGGAGGACACAAATATGAGTATAACGGCATGGGCTAAAAAGGTATGGAAAGACAGACAGACGGAATATCCTACACGAAGAACCCTGACTAAGACAGACGGCTCCCAGGAGATCGTAACAGTAGCCAGAAATGAAGGGGCTGTATCCCAGGAAGGTGATGCATTCTCCGCAGCTAATATGAATGATTTAGAGGAGAGAATCGATGCAGGGTTTACTGAGTTAAATGGCAATTTAAGTGTCCGGTACAATTCTGAGACTGATACAATACAG
>CAVJMX010000150.1:0-5140 GCA_963650795.1 Bacteroidales bacterium H4 | reverse complement strand
GCCAGGTATTGAATTTTCAAGGTGCATAGCTAAAATTTATGTGCGAAGTTTGAGTACATTAATTAACTTCTTAATCTTAATATTTCTTCCAACAGGACGGCAGCATGATCACCAGCATGGGGAACAGCTCCAGTCGTCCCGCCAGCATATCGAACATCAGCACGCATTTGGACAGAGGACTGAACAATGCGAAATTCTGGGTGGGACCGACTAACTCCAGTCCGGGTCCGATATTGTTCAGGGCGGAGAGCACTGCGGTAAAGTTTGTAGTCAAATCGTACTCATCCAGACTGACGATCAGCAGAGAGACAAACAGTACGATAAAATAAGCCGTCATATAGACATTGGTGGAACGAAGAGTCTCATGGGACAGATTGTGTCCGTCCATCTTAATCTTTTTCACCATCCGGGGATGAATCATCATCGCCAGCTCCTTGCGGATCGCTTTGAAGAGAATCAGCACACGGGAGACCTTCATACCGCCGCCGGTACTGCCGGCACAGGCACCGATCATCATCAGTAGCAGCAGGATCGTTTTCGATAACTGCGGCCACATATTAAAGTCTGTAGTGGCGAATCCCGTCGTTGTAATGATGGTTCCCACCTGGAAAAAGGAGTGCCGCAGCGTCTCTCCCAAAGTTGCATAGAGAGGACGGATATTCCAGGCGATCATCAGTGCACTGACCAAAATAATCACAAAATACCAGCGGACTTCTTCGATGGAAAAGGCTTCCTTAAACTGTTTGCTGAGCAGGCAGAAATACACCGTATAATTGACACCGCTTAAAATCATCAGCACTGTCACTGCATTCTGGATCAGCGGTGAATAACCGCCGATACTGTCTGCTTTGATGCCAAATCCACCGGTACCGACACTGCCGAAGGTAGTACACAGGGAATCAAATAAAGGCATGCCGCACAGACACAGTGCAATCACACCCAGAATCGTAATGGCGAGATAGATCCCGTAGAGGATCTTTGCGGTATCCCGGACCCGCGGAACCAGTTTGCTGACGGATGGTCCCGGGCTCTCCGCACGCATCAGGTTCATGGTGGAACCGCCCATCATAGGCAGAATCGCCATTATGAATACGAATACTCCCATACCACCGATCCAATGGGTGAAGCTGCGCCAGAACAGACTGGCATAGCTTAAGGCTTCGACATTGATCAGAATACTGGATCCGGTAGTAGTGAAGCCGGAGATCGTCTCGAAGAGGGCATCAATATAAAAAGGAATCTCTTTGGTGAGCACAAAAGGAATTGCACCGAAGGCAGCCATCACAAACCAGCCCAGCGCCACCGCAGTGAACCCTTCTCGGACATACAGCTCTTTGAATCTGCCGCTGTGTTTAAATGCCAGCAGTTTCCCTATGATAAAACATACAACAGCGGTCAGCAGATAAATGAGCGCCACATGAAATTCTCCGTAGATCATGCCTACGATCCAGGGCAGTAGTAAAAACAGTGCCTCGAACTGTAAAATACAGCCGATAATAAAACTCAAGATTGCAAAATTCATGATAATTACCCTTCTATAATTTCTTTAATGTCATTCAGACGGGCATGGGTCAGTACAACGACCACATAGTCGCCTACATGGATCTCATCCTGACCACCTGGGATGATTGCCTGTCCGCCACGAACGATGGAGCATATCAGAATGTTCTTACGGATGCGGAGGCGGTTCAATGGTACGTTGGTGACCGCGGAATCCTCTTTAATATAGAATTCCAGTGCTTCCGCGCGACCATCCTCCAATTTGTACAGATTCTCCACATTACTGTTGAGAGATTCGTTCATGGATCTCGCATATTTAATAATGATATCCGCAGTCAGCAGACGGGGATAGGAGATGGTATCCAGTTTGATATCACTTAAGACCCCACTGAAATTGATCCGGTTGATCTTGGTGACGACCTTGGCATGGGAAGTCCGCTTCGCATACAGGGAGAGTAGAATATTTTCCTCATCCAGTCCTGTTAACGCAGCGAAAGCATCTACCTTTCCAAGACCCTCCTGGATCAGAATACGCTCATCTGTACCGTCACCGCAGATGATGGAAGCCTTTGGTAGTAGTTCACTCAAATTCTCACAGCGGGCGGGATCGAAGTCGATGATCTTCGTGTTGATACCTACCTCTAACAGTCGTCTTGCCAGATAATAAGCGATGGTTCCGCCGCCGACAATCATGGCGGTGTGGGCTCTGCCGGAGCCGATGCCGATCTTTTTGAAGAAATCATTTGCCTTGGGCGGGGTGGAGACGATGGCTACCACATCCCCCTCCTGGAAGACGAAATCGCCTCGGGGGATCAGCACCTGATCGCCACGAGTGACCATACATACCAGCACATCACATTTTAAGGTGGTACGGATGTGGATCAGCTCATAATTATTTAAGAGACAGTCGTGGGTCACACGGAAATGCAGCAGCTCGATCCTTCCTTTGGAAAAGGTGTCGATTTTAACTGCGGAAGGGAACTGGAAGATCCGGGCGATCTCCGCTGCACTGGACAGCTCCGGATTAATGATCATTGCCAGTCCCAGCTCTTCCCGCAGGAAAGCAATCTCATTATTGTAGATGGGATTGCGGACACGGGCGATGGTCTTGCAGTGTCCGGCTTTTTTCGCAATGACACAGCACAGAAGATTCTGCTCATCGGATCCGGTCACGGCAATCAGAAGATCCGCATGGTCGATACCTGCCTCGGACAGGGTCTGGAAGCTGACAGCGTTACCTACGATGCCCATGGCATCCAGATCATCCGTGATGGAGTTTACCTTGTCCTCATTGGTATCAATCACGGTGATATTGTGATTCTCACCGCCTAATTGTTCTACCAGGGTGTAGCCCACTTTGCCGCAGCCCACAATGATAATATTCATAAAAATCCTCCAAAATAAAATTCATAAACACATTTTCAGATAGTATACCACAGATACATAAAAAAGAGAAGAATGGAAGGAATATCCTGCATGTCTTAACATATATTTAACTATTCAGAGCCATTAAAATTTCTGGGAAACGATTTCGCGAATGAGGTACTGAATAGTTACGGGAGGTGCAGCATGGACAGCCTGCTTCGTATTTTTCCGCAAAAGAGAAGAACGTTCTGGCAGGAGACCGCCGAAATGGGGGACAGGTTACGGGAGATCAGGCTGCGGGTGGACAGACCCATTATCGTGGAGACCGTGAGAGGGGAGAGCTTTTTAGATGCTTATGGACACTGGCAGGAGACACCTTACGGCGCGCATCTGACCACAGAAGAGGAACTCCGGGAACTGATCGCCTGGCTGTGCAGGGATTCTGTCTATGCCTATGCCGATGAGATCAGACAGGGGTTCCTAACCGTGGAAGGCGGGCACAGGATTGGATTGTGTGGACAGGCAGTGGTGGAAAATGAGAACAGCCTGCGAACCTTAAAAAATATATCTTTTGTAAATATCCGTGTCTCCCATGAGATCTGGGGCGCGGCGGATGGGATTCTGCCAAAACTATATAATGAAAGAAAATTTCAGAATACTTTGATCATATCGCCGCCGGGCTTTGGTAAGACGACACTGCTCAGAGACCTGATCAGGCAGCTGTCCGACGGCAATCCGTATGGGGCGGGACTTAAGGTGGGCGTGGTGGACGAGCGCTCTGAACTGGCGGGTTCTTACCTCGGGCGACCGCAGAATGATCTGGGCATGCGGACGGATGTGCTGGATGCCTGCCCGAAAGCCTTAGGAATGATGCTTCTGTTGCGATCCATGTCGCCCCAGGTCATCGCGGTGGATGAACTGGGAGAGGAGGCGGACATACGTGCATTACATAAGGCTGCGGCATGCGGATGCCGTCTGCTTGCTACCATACACGGAAACGATGAGGCGGATGCTGCCAGACGACTGGGAGAGGCAGCACTTGGGAAAATGTTTGACCGAATTGTGATCTTAAAAGGAAGGGGACGGATGGAATGCAGATGCTTGGAGCGGGACTGATTCTTACGGGCTGCCTGGGGCTGGGACTGTGGTACCGACAGCAGATGGTACAAAGGCTCCATTTCACAAGAGCGCTGATCTGCATTTTAGAACAGTGGATCAGTGAAATCCGGTACAACAGATCCACCCTTCCGGAGTGCTGCCGGCAGATCGGCAGACAGCGGACAGACCGGCTGGGAGAGATCTGCGATAACGTCTATCGGGAATACGTGGAGACGGAAGGAGTCAGATTCCTGGAGCTGGCGGGGATAAGTTTCCGCAGACAGCTTCAAACATTGCCCCTGAAAAAAGAAGAGGTGGAAGCATTCCTTCTTTTCATGGGAAAGGAAGGCTATACAGAGGAAGCCATGCAGATTCGGGCAATGGAATTGTCCAGGCAGAGACTGGAGGAGACAGCGGAGGCACAACAGCGGGAGATTTCCGCAAAATGCAGACTTTCGGTAGGGCTGGGAGCCATGAGCGGACTGCTGATATTGTTGCTGTTAGTCTGACGGGGATGACAGAGAGAAGAGAAAAGGACGGGGAAAGATGGGAATAGGACTGATCTTTAAAATTGCAGCGGTGGGGATCCTTGTGACAATACTGAGCCAGGTCTTAAAACACAGCGGCAGGGAGGAGCATGCCTTCCTGATCAGTCTGGCGGGACTGATCCTGGTACTTAGCTGGATCGTTCCGTATATCTATGATCTGTTTGAGACCGTGCAGACCCTGTTTTCGTTTTAGGAGGAAAAATGGCAGAGATCATTAAGATCGCATTACTGGGAATTGCCGGAGTGCTGTTCGCCATTCAGTTCAGGCAGCAGCGCCCGGAATATGCACTGCTTTTGGGATTTGCCTTAAGCGTGCTGGTGTTTTCTTATGTGCTGGGACTGGCGGGAAAGCTGCTTAATGAATTCACTGGATTGCAGCAGTATCTGGGGGATGCAAAAGGGTATCTGGGAATTCTCATGAAAGTGGTGGGAATCACCTATCTGTGCGAGTTCAGCGCCGGGATCTGCAAGGATGCCGGATTCGCAGCGGTATCGGATCAGATCGAGATCCTGGGGAAATTATCGGTGCTGTTTGCCGGGCTGCCGATATTACTGTCAGTGATCCGGCAGATCTACGGCATTCTGTAGGAGCGGCTATGCAGATGGACATGATGTGGCAGGAATACGGC
>CAVJMX010000149.1:0-5208 GCA_963650795.1 Bacteroidales bacterium H4 | reverse complement strand
TAATTAAAAGTTGCTTGAAAAAATGGCGAAACGCCGGATATAAGAATTTCATATAGAAATTGAATTGACTATAGCATAAAAAGAGAAGATGTACAAGCTTTATTATGCTATAATGTAATGAGTCTCAGGGAAAAACAATTACGAAAGCGGGAGAATCTATGGAAAAATGGTACGTGGCTGCGAAGAAGGCAGATTTTAATAAATGGGCGGAGGAATTTCATATCAGCCCGGTGACGGCGAGGATCCTTAGGAACCGGGATCTGACGGAGGAAGCGCAGATTCAGAAGTTCCTCTACGGGAAGCTGGAGGACTGTTATTCTCCCTGGCTGTTAAAAGATATGGACAAGGCGGTAGAAGAGATCCTGAGAGCCATAAAGGAAGGTTTGCATATCCGGGTCATCGGAGACTATGATGTGGACGGGATCTGCTCTTCCTACATCCTGACCAAAGGCTTTCAGATGCTGGGAGCGCAGGTGGATACAGCGATCCCTCATAGAATCCATGACGGTTACGGATTAAACGAGCATCTGATCGAAGAGGCGAAACGGGAAGGCGTCGGTATGATTGTCACCTGCGATAACGGCATTGCGGCGGCATCCCAGATCGCACTGGCGAATTCTCTGGGGATGCGGGTGATTGTTACGGATCATCATGAGGTGCCTTATACCGAAGAAAACGGGGAACGTAAAGAACAACTTCCTCCGGCACTGGCGGTGGTGGATCCCAAGCGGGCGGAGGACACCTATCCTTTTCCGGGAATCTGCGGTGGTGTCGTGGCGCTGAAAGTGATCCAGGCAATCACGGAGAAGACCGGGAATCCGGGACTGATCAATATTCAGGACGAACTGTTGGAGTTTGCGGCGCTCTCCACGGTATGCGACGTCATGGAATTAAAAGATGAGAACCGTATTCTGGTCAAAGAAGGACTGAAACGGATCCAGAAGGGCTATAACGAAGGTCTGAAAGCCCTGATGGAGGTAAATGACATCGCACCGGACCGGTTAAGTGCCTATCATCTGGGCTTCGTGCTGGGACCCTGCCTGAATGCCACGGGCAGACTGGATACTGCGAAACGGGCGTTGGAGCTTTTACAGAGCTTTACCAGAGCGGATGCCATGACGGCGGCGAGGGAACTGAAAGACTTAAATGAGAGCCGCAAGAACCTGACGGTGCAGGGCATCCAGCGGGCGGATGCGTACATACAGGAACATCACATGACAAAGGACAAGGTCATGGTGATCTATCTACCGGAGGTGCACGAGAGTATTGCCGGAATCATCGCAGGTAAAGTCAGGGAAAAATACCATCATCCGGTATTCATCCTGACCAAAGGCGAGGATGGGGTGAAAGGATCCGGACGTTCCATAGAAGCTTACCACA
Source organism: Bacteroidales bacterium H4 (assembly GCA_963650795.1). Lineage (GTDB taxonomy): Bacteria > Bacillota > Clostridia > Lachnospirales > Lachnospiraceae > Acetatifactor. The sequence goes on along the minus strand of CAVJMX010000149.1, from coordinate 3,828 downwards.
TGTATGATGCCATGACCCAGGTGAATGAATATTTTACCAAGTACGGCGGTCATAAGCTGGCGGCGGGGCTTTCCATGCGGGAGGAGGACATCGAACCGCTCCGCGCTGCCCTGAACGAAAAGTGTACGCTGACGGAAGATGATTTTATTCCCAGAGTACATATTGATGTGGCAATGCCCATGGGATATGCGGACGATGCCCTGGCGGGAGAACTGGTACTGTTAGAGCCTTTCGGAACCGGGAATCCAAGACCTCTGTTTGCCCAAAAGGATCTGACCTTTCAGGCGGGATTTAAAATGGGTGCCAATAAGACCTGTGCCAGATTCCGGGTAAAGACACCGGAGGGAGCAACACAGACGGTGGTATTTTTCGGGGATCTGGAGAAGCTGGGAGCTTTTATAAACGAAAAATACGGTGCGGGAAGCGAAGAGGCACTTTACGCCGGAAGAGGGAACTTCCCCCTGTCCGTGGTATACCAGGTGGGGCAGAACACCTACAAAGGCAGGACGGAGGTTCAGTTCGTCATGCAGAACTATTGTTAAATTTTTTATTTTTTGAACACAAAATGGACACATTTTCTCTGTAATATGTATTTCAGATAGTTGATGAACTCACTATCTCCCCCCCTCATAAGAAACCGGAAAGCCTCAGGCAGGATGCCTGAGGCTTTTTGGTGCCTGGGAAGAACCTTTCCGATTTTCCGGATTTTATAAAACCACAAGATACATTTTAGAATTAAGTTAGAATTCGTACACATTCTGTACATATTTTCCCTGTAATATATATTTCAGATAGTTGATGAACTCACTATCTCCCCCCCTCATAAGAAAATCGGAAACCCCCAGGTATAACAGCCTGGGGGTTTTCGATGGAAAAATAAAAAGGAAAAAGGGAAGCTGTGCAGAATTAATAAATAAGGAAGAAAACAGCCGGGAGGAGAGTGTCTATGGCAACCTATGTGATCGGTGATATTCACGGAGAACTGGAGCAATTAAAAATTTTACTTCAGAAAATGGATTTTAAAGCTACAGACACGCTGTATGTCATGGGAGATGTGGTGGACAGAGGTCTGCATCCGGTGGGAGCGCTGCAGTTTTTAAGGACGCTTCCGAACTGTACCTGCATTGCCGGCAATCATGAACTCATGGCAATGGAAGGACTGAAGCTTTTACTACAGGAGATCACGGAGGAATTCCTTGCCGGGTTGTCCGACGAAGATATGAGACTGTTGTCAGACTGGGTAAAGAACGGTGCCGGGACTACGATCTCGGAATTTACGAAGCTTTCCACAAAGGAGCGGAAGGACATCTTAGATTTTATAGGAGAATTTGAACTCTACGCGGAGCTTACCGTGAACGGACAGGAGTACCTGCTGGTGCACGCGGGGCTGGAACATTTTTCGGAGGAACGCCCCATGGAAGACTACGATATCAACGAACTGGTCTGGACCAGGACGGACTATGAGATCCCGTATTTTCCGGATAAGATCGTGATCACGGGGCATACTCCGACGCAGTATATTCTGGGGAATCCCAGACCGGGCTACATCTACCGGGCAAACAATCATATCGCAGTAGACTGTGGCGCCTGTTCCGAAAGAGGGCACCTGGCGGGCATCTGCCTGGAGACCGGAGAGGAATTTTATGCCAGAGACTAAGGAGTGACCTGGTAGATCTGAATCTCGCCATTGTCAAAAATACAGGGATAGAGCGCACGAAGCGCCGCCTCATCCACGGCATAATCCGCCCGCTCCCAGGAAGATACTTCGATGTAATCGATGGCATAGGCAGACAGCAGATCGGCAGAGGCTGCGGGATGTTCGTAGATCGTCCGGTAGTCTTCGTGATATTCTGAGTGGTAGAGACCATGGAAGGCTAAAAAGGTTCCGGCACCGTTGACCACATTCCGCCCCGCCAGGGCAGAGATCTCATTGACATGTCTGCCGTTGGTTAAGAAGCGGGAGGAGACAGGAGTATTCTGCTCCACGAATACGGCGGCTTCTACCTGAGCGTTGGAATAAGCAGTGTAGTCGGATACCAGTTCTCTGCCCAGGGTCAGAACCGCGGAAAAGGTGCACAAAAATACCATGACCGCCAGGGCAAACATTCGTACAGACCGTTTTTTCAGAGAGCGCAGGAGATCGATGCCGTAACCGGCACTGATACAGCAGATGAACACATACGTTACATATAAGAATTTATTATTGTCATAAGTGTTCGGAGTGAAAGCGATGATCTCCGCGACGAACCATAACAGAAACGCCCCGCACATCACATCAAAATCTTCTTTTTTGCAACAGATCATAGCAGGAACAAACAGCAGTAAAATGGCTCCCCAGTTCTTCGCATAGAACCACAGATATTCATCGCCCTGATTACCCCAGTTAAAATGTCCCAGTAAAAATCCGGATTGTGACGTCTGTCCCAAAGTCCACTCTAACAATTGCGGCACCGCAAGCAATAGTAGAACCGCAAAGAAAATTCCCCAGGTAGTCAGAAAATCCCGCAGAGTGTAGGAAGCACCCTCCTTTTCCCTGATGAAACAACGATACAGCAGGGACAGACCATACAGTACAAGAACAATGGCTGCAACGATACCAAAACGAAAGAGTAGTGCGGGTGCAGCGGCAGCAGTACTTTTGTTCAAAATTTCCAAAAGGATCATACAGAGAGTAAATCCACTGAGAAGAACCGCTCCGGGGTGTTCTGCCTGGAAAGTATGTGGCAGGGCTCGGTAAAGGCATAACAGCATCCAACAGGCACTTAAAATCAGAACAGCGACGAAGGAATGGGTATGGATCATAGGTAATGCCCCGGCTAAGATGCCGGCGGGGAGGAAACACTCTTTTTCTCCATTGCGGATCGCCCGAAGCAACAGCCAGATGGTGCAGAACAGAACCGCATATCCAAAGAGTGTGGCGCGTTGGGGCAGGAGCATATCCACAATGACATTGACCCAGCGGATATTATGCCCAATCAGGTTGGTGGGAGTGGTGTAGTAGCCGGTGAAAATATCCCGGAAGGAGTAGCTGTCCTCACCCCTGCCGAAAAAGTAGACGAATCCCAGTCCGCCGTTATAGAAAAATAAAACCCAGGCAGTCAGGGCTTTCACACGGTCACGAAGAAAGACTACAGCGATGGCATAGAAGCCCGCAAGCACCTGCAAAAAAGCGAAATACATAGGGAGCATATAAGCATAACGCAGCGATGCCCCGAACAGATAAATACTGGAAGAAATACTGTCGCACAGGAACGGATAGCACAGCTTATCCCAGGGAGAGATCGAGTAATAAGGCGGGAAAGTCTGCTGGTCGGCGATGCTGGTGATGATCCCCAGATGCATCTGCAGATCTCCGTAAGTACACTGCCCTACATGAAGACCGTCTTCTTTTGGCAGGATGGTGTGGGTGGACAGCAATACACAAAATAACACAAAGGTAATACCTGCAAGCAGCAGGAAGGCATAATTTTCACGGAAAAATTGTTTCCACACTCTTTTCGGGACAGAAACAGAAGCTGCCGTGACCGGATGACAGAAAGTATAAAGAAGAAGCAGGCTCACCGCAATGAAAATTCCCGCTGCCACATGCGCCGTCAGGGAAAATCCGAAGAAAAAGGCAAACAATGCAGGAACCCACTGTAACAGGACGGATCCCAGGACACTGCCCAAAAGCAGCCGGAACGCAAGACTTTTTCGCGGAAACAGGCGTCGGATATACAGAACCCCCGCGCACTGAAACAGAAGAAAATAAAGTGTACCGATAATATTTCCGCTGGCAGATCCATAGATACCGTTCATGGAAATTCCCCCTTGAAATAAAAAAGATAT
>CAVJMX010000148.1:0-5260 GCA_963650795.1 Bacteroidales bacterium H4 | reverse complement strand
GAATAATATTTACTTGTCAAAGTTCAATGCCAGAGTTTTGCTGGCATGATCACTCAAGATTCCGAGAGATCATTATTGCACATTATATCCCATGGCTGTATAATAATCTTGCTATTATTTGATTATTTTTCACTATTTTCGTACTATATTGACTTTTTATCAGGTTGCTAATGTTGACGATACATCGAGAGCCTGGAAACTTTTACGATAAGAGAAGCGACAGGAGGACTTTTGCTTATGAAAAAAAACGGGACTTTGACGGAAACTTCAGGCAGCACCACAGCCCCCGGCCTTCCGCAGGATCACTGGCTCTACAATGAGAATGTGGAGGGATTTCATATTGACCGCGTCGTGCGGGACTATAATTATTTCATGAACATCCGCCACATTCACGAAGAATATGAGATCTATTACCTTTTGGAGGGCGAGCGGTATTATTTTATCAACCAGCGGACCTATCTGGTCACCCCGGGTACACTGGTATTTATCGACAAGGAGCAGATCCACCGCACCGGCATGGCCTCCGCTGGACCCCATCATGACCGGATCGTTCTGGGCATCATGGAGGAGCCGTTTTCCTCCTTTCTGGCATCCTTCGGCGGGCTTCGGCTGCAAAGCTTTTTTACGGAGCAGGGCAGTATCCTGACACTGCCGGAAGAGATGCGTCCCCATATCCAGGCCCTTCTGCAGGACATTGCTACAGAGCTTAGGGAAAAAAAGCCCGGCTATCTCCTGGCCGCCATGACGAAGCTGGCGGAATTTTTCATTGCAGTGCTGCGCCTGCAGCCCGCGGAGCCAGCCGTTTCCTTCCCGGCAGAGCATTCGAACCCGAAGTACCAGAAGGTTGACGAGGTGGCCCACTATATCGTGGAACATTGCACCGAACGGATCACTCTTGAGGATCTCGCCTCACACTTTTTTATCAACAAATTTTACCTGAGCCGCATTTTCAAAGAAGTCACCAGTTTTACCATTAATGATTATCTCAATGTAAACCGCATCAAAAAAGCCCACCGGCTCCTTCTGGAAACGGATGACAGCATCACCTCCATTGCGGAACAGTTGGGCTATGAAAATATTACTTATTTTGAGCGGGTGTTTAAAAAATACCGGAATATGACGCCGTTAAAGTACCGGAATTACTACCGGTCGGAGACGAAGTGAATGGTTACAATGATTTTTCTTCCTCTGCCCAGTATTTCCGGAACATTTCGGTTACCGTGTCATATCCCTCTTTGGGTCTGCGATATTCATCTACCACACCCTTATTGTTATGGCAGCGGGCTCTGGTGGGGAACCACTCTTCCTCTGTCACGCGGCAGTCGGCAAACTGCCAGACAAATAATCCGCTGATATCGGGGTGTGACATGTAAGTCTCCAGGTTCTCTCTGAGAATATCACACTGTCTCTCTTCGCTCCATTTGCAGTGAGACCGGTCACGGTAGCCATATAGTGCGGCGGCACCCACTTCACTGACAATCACCGGTTTTTCCGCTCCTCCTGCCTTACGGATCCACTCCAGTTCTTCCTCATTGCGACTCTCCGAATCTACATCCTGATACCATCCGGAATACATGTTGAAGGACACCACATCCGGCAGATCCAGGCAGATATCCGTGAAATGTCTGCAGGTGGCACTGGTCGTAGGACGGCTTTGATCCAGGCTTTGGATCTGTTCGTACTGTCTGCGGTACATCTCTCTGCCTTCTTCCGTCTCGCTGGCACATTCATTCAGGATTCCCCAGATGAATATGGAGGGATGATTGTAGTGATTGCCTATCATTTCCTGAATGCAGTCTTCACATTGCTGCTCAAAATGAGGATTCTGCATCCGTTCCAGTCCGAAGCCTCTCGCATGGTTCTCCTCCCACACAAGCATCCCTCTCTCATCGCACAGATCCAGGAAGCGTTCATCATTTGGATAATGGCAGGTACGGACTGCATTGGCTCCCGCCGCCTCCATCAGATCCATGTCCTGTACCATGAGCTGCAGCGGAATCGCGCAGCCGACGGTGGCACAGTCTTCATGGCGGTTAAAGCCTTTTACATATAACGGTTGTCCATTGAAGAGGATATGTTTTCCCGCTACAGTTACTGTACGGAAGCCCACACGATCGATCAGGTCATCGATTACCTCTCCATCAGCCTTCAGAAGTGTTGTCAGATAATACAGCTGCGGATTCTCATGGGACCAGGATGTAATCGCAGGAAGCTGCTGTGTAGTATATGTATATCTGTATTTGCTGCCCACTTCGATCTGTAATTTTCCCGACTTTTGTATATTGATTGCTGCCTGTCCGAAGGTTCCTGCTGTGACATCATTTTCCATGCTCAGATACTGCTCCAGCTCACATGTGACACTTTTGTCAGAACAGTTTTCCACGAGGAGCTCCACCTCCGCCTGCCAGTGTCCATCCACACACTCCGGTGTAAAATGTACCTGTTTCAGGTAAACATCCGGTACGATCTCCAGGGCAACCGGTCGTGTGATTCCGCCGTAGGTATAATAATCGTTGGGAACATGCAATGCCGAGTGCTCCCCGAACGTATTGTCCACCCAGACACGGATCTCATGCATTCCTGTCTTTACCTTCGGAATCGTAACGGAAAACGGAGTAAACGCATTGTAATGATGCGCCACTTTTTCTCCGTCCCAGTAGACATCTCCCGTGTGGCTGACACCCTTAAATTCCAGTCTGACATTTCCGTCATTTTTGATCATAACCCTGCGGTGGTAGACCGCATGTCCACGAAAATCCAGGAATTGCGGGTGCTGTTCAAAGCAGCCCGGCACCGGCATGGTGTATTCCCCGGGCAGCGGCTGCCCGTCAGCATTTTCCATCATGACGCTCCACATGCCGTCCAGTTCCTGTACTTCCCTGATGTAATGCGTATCAAATAAACGAATCATTGCTTGGTGCTCCTCTCTGTAATCTCTACCTGATCCAGGGTCAGTCCCGATACATCCGAACACAGCATGGCATCCTGCGCCTGCAGGTGAATGTTTTTCAGATGCAGCTCCTGCAGCTTCTGCTCCGGCAGTCCTTTGATCTGAATGCCCAGTCCCAGGCTGGTTCCCTCCACATTCTCCATAGAAATCTCTGAAAATACCGGCGGTGTCTGTGTCTTGGGAATCACCGTGCTGGATTCATAGAACATATTGACCTGAATTGCCTGGTCCGTAATATTTTCCAGCCTGATATCCCGGATTCTGACATTTTTTACGTATCCGCCTCTGCCGCGCATGGATTTTAATCGAATGCCCTGCATGGTGTTGCAGATGTGGCAATTCGTCATGAGAATATTCTCCACTCCGCCGGACATGGCACTTCCGATGACTACGCCTCCGTGACCACCGGTCATGACACAATTGCGGATCGTAACATTCTGACAGGGCTTTCCCACTCTCCAGCCGTCCTCGTTAATGCCGGAATTGATTGCCACACAGTCATCTCCTGTACAGAAATGGCAGCCCTCGATCAACACATCTTTGCAGGAATCCGGGTTCAAACCATCTGTATTCGGTCCCTTCGTATCCACGGTAACATTCCGTACTACTACATTTTCACAATAGACCGGATGGATGGTCCACTGTGGTCCATCCGTAATCGTAAAATCAGACAGCAGGACTTCTTTGCAGCCGATCAGCTGGATAAAGGAAGGGCGCAGTGCCGCTTCTCTCGTTCCATACACTCTCTGTCCCACCGGCACGCCTTCGCTTGCCGCGTGATACAGGTCATCTGCCGCCTGCTGCTGCAGCTGTTTCCAATGCCACCAGTTCTCTCCGTTCCCATCGAGGATTCCTTCTCCGGTGATGTGGATATCCTCCGCATCCTTTGCATAGATTAACGGCGAATAGTTATAACATTCCGTTCCCTCCCAGCGGGTAAACACTACCGGCAGATAATCCTCCGGGCGATCGCTGAAAGTAATTTTCGCTCCTTTTTCCAAATGCAGGTGCACATGGCTTGCCAGATGGACCGGACCGCTGTTCCATTCCCCTGCCTCTATCAGAACGGTTCCACCACCCTGCCGGGTACAGGCATCCACCGCTCTCTGAATCGCATTTTGTCCGGCTTCTGAATAATCTGACGCTTTTATGATAGTATCCGATACACTCATTTTCCTCTATACTCCTTCATGACTCTGCTCCACCGCTCCGCAATCTGCTGCTGTCCCTGTACGCTGGGATGCACCAGATCTGATGAAATGTAGCATGGATTGTTTAAGATCTGTAATCCGTCTGTATAAATCAGACGCGCTGATGCATACTTCCGTACGATACGTCGCATATTTTCCGCACGTTCCTGATCAATATCATTGAAGCCGAAGATGGATGTGGCAAATACCGGTCTGGAATCTGCTGCCAGTATCTGCGTAAATCTGTCGATCCTCTTTTCAAATTCTTCTATGGTGACTCCCTTTTTTTTCTCTACCGCATTGATGCCCATTTCTACGGATGCAAAGCTCCAGTCTTTTCTGGACACAATATATTCTGCCATTTTAGGTTCCATCAAAGCTCTTCCGGCAAATCCAAGATTCAGATAATCACATCCTAACAGCTGTGAAATACGGAACACATAGGAATCCGGCTGGATCAGTCCGAGACTTCCATGGGTAATGGATGAGCCATAGGCAAGATATGTCACCTTAGGAAGCTGCTCCGGCTTCGGCGGTTCCACCACTCCTTCGACACCTACATAATAACAGGGAACATAAGGCAATACGACCCTGACAACCTCCGGTGCAAACGGCAGCTGCTGCTCTTTTGTGAGTTCTCGCAGAGTGTTCATTTTCCGCTCTTCCGGATATTCAATATGGATTCTGGTCTCTGTCTCATAGATATTTTTCGAAGATTGATCCCATCCGCCCTGAAAACTGCCGAAAAAGATATGTGCCGTCGCACTTTCCGGTACCATATCCGCCCGCAAAATAATATCCGCAGAACCTTCCGGCATCGTAAACCTAAGCTCCATTCCGGTAGCAAAAATATTATCCCGGACTCCCTCACTGATTTCCTCCCGGATCTCTCTGCGAAGCCTTCTCGGCAGATATCCCTTCTCCGTTTTTTCCAGTTCTTCCACATTGTGGAACACCATGTTGTCAAATTTCATTGTTTCGTTCCTTTCTCTTCTAGGTTTTTCCTTTATTATTACAGGAACAGCAGGCAGACTGATCAAAAGTCTTCCTGCTGACCGCAATTTTGTAATTTACTGGTTCATCTCTGCAAGGATCTGATCCATATTCAAGGCTGCTACCT
>CAVJMX010000147.1:0-5271 GCA_963650795.1 Bacteroidales bacterium H4 | reverse complement strand
AGGAGTAAAAATGAGAAGAGGAGATGTCTATTACGCAGATCTGCGACCTGTGATCGGTTCGGAACAGGGCGGGATCCGACCGGTGCTCATCATCCAGAACGATGTGGGCAACAAACACAGTCCTACCGTGATCTGCGCTGCAATCACCTCAAAGATGAACAAGGCGAAGCTGCCTACACACATTGAATTAAACGCCCGTCTCTATGATATGGATAAGGACTCCGTGGTGCTGCTGGAGCAGCTGCGCACCATCGACAAGAAGAGATTAAAGGATAAAGTATGTCATCTCGACGGTGACATTATGCGGAGAGTGAACCGGGCGCTGAAGGTAAGTCTGGAACTGGATACATAGCCTGACAGCCTGACGCCTTGCGTATCCGGAACAATCCGTAGGCATCAAAGTCGGGGGCTTTTGACCCCGACATCATAAATATAAAAATACGAAAGGATGAAATGATCTATGGAAATCAGTGGGCCTGTGGCCATATTTCTCTTTTTCCTGCTGTTGCTGGTAGATATGTTTTTCTACGGATTTGATGCTGCCATTGACAACCTGAACGAAAAGGAGATCTTACATAAAGCAGAAGAGGAAAAGGATCGCCGGTCGGCGCGGCTGGCTGAAATGGTCAGCCGCCCGGGGATCTATATCAATACGGTACAGCTGGTCATCACGCTGATCAATATTTTAATGGGAGCCTTTTACCTGAATATCTGGCTGAAGACCATTGATCAGGGACTGCATGTGATCAAGGTCGGCGGGCTGTCCCTGCAAAATGTTCCCACGGGAGTAATCACGGGAATTGCAACGGTGCTGTCTTTTGTGGCAATGATCTATATTCTGCTGACCTTCGGGGTGCTGATCCCGAGAAAAATGGCATCTAAGAAGCCGGAAAAGTGGGCATATGCCTGCATTGATCCGATTTTTTGTATCACAAGATTGTTATCACCCCTAACGGGACTGGTGAACCTGACAGCCAAAGGAATCCTGTTCCTCTTCGGCGTCCGCAATAATACGGATGAAAACGATGTGACAGAAGAAGAGATCATCAATATGGTCCAGGAAGGTCATGAGCAGGGTGTCATTCAGGCAAGCGAAGCGGAGATGATCTCCAATATTTTTGAATACGGAGACAAGGAAGCCCAGGATATTATGACGCACCGCGGAAGCATCGTGGCGATCGACGGCGAGACAAAGTTAAAGGATGCCATTGCTTCCATGCTGGAGGGGAAGAACAGCCGCTACCCGGTATATGAAGAGAATATTGACCATATCATCGGCATTCTGCATCTGAAAGACGCCATGCGGTTCCACATCAGCGATGACAAACTGGATGTGCCCATCGCAAAGCTGGACGGGCTGCTGAGAGAGCCTTATTTTGTGCCCCAGACGAAAAATATTGATGAACTGTTCAAGGAGATGCAGTCCCAAAAGCTGCAGATGGTCATTGTTGTAGATGAATACGGACAGACCGACGGACTGATCGCCATGGAGGATATCCTGGAGGAGATCGTCGGCAATATCATGGATGAATACGACGAAGACCAGGAATACATCAAGAACCGCGGCAAGGGCGAATATGTCATGGAAGGTAAGACTCCGCTGGAGGAAGTGGAAGAGCTGTTGGGGATTACCTTTGATGAGGAAGAATTTGAGACGCTGAACGGCTTTTTGATCTCCAGACTGGACCGGATCCCGGAGCCGGACGAACAGTTCGATGTGGATTACAAGGGATATAATTTTAAGATCCTCTCTGTGGTTAAAAAAATGATTGGAAGCGTCCTGGTCCGGAAGCTTCCGGAAGAAAAAACGCAGGAAAGCACGAAAGACAAAAGCACGAAAGACGGACAAACAGTGCTTGAAGAAAAACAAAAATAATGCTATGATAAAAAGAGCGTTATTGCGCAGAGGTTGCGCAGGCAAAGAGAAAGAAACTTTAAGTTCAAAGGAGTAACAAAGATGTCAGGACATTCTAAATTTGCTAATATTAAGCATAAAAAAGAGAAGAACGATGCAGCAAAAGGTAAGATTTTCACCATTATCGGAAGAGAAATTGCCGTAGCTGTAAAAGAGGGCGGTCCCGATCCTGCCAACAATTTTAAGCTGGCAACCGTTATCGCCAAGGCAAAGGCAAACAACATGCCCAACGATACCATCGAGCGTGGTATTAAAAAGGCAGCCGGTGATGTAGGCAATGTAAACTACAAATATGTAACCTACGAAGGATACGGTCCCAACGGTATCGCCATCATCGTAGATGCACTTACCGATAATACCAACCGCACCGCTGCCAATGTCAGAAGCGCATTCACCAAGGGACAGGGTAATGTAGGTACCCCCGGATGCGTATCCTTTATGTTCGATAAAAAGGGACAGATCATCGTGGACAAGGAAGAGTGCGATATGGAAGCGGACGATCTGATGATGACAGCATTAGATGCAGGCGCAGAAGACTTCTCCGAAGAAGAGGACAGCTTCGAGATCCTGACCGGTCCCGATAATTTTGAGGAAGTACGTAAGGCTCTGGAGGATGCGGGAATCCCCATGATCAGTGCGGAAGTTACCATGATCCCTCAGAATTATGTAACTCTGACCGATGAGACTGCTGTGAAGAATCTGCAGAGAACTCTGGATCTGTTAGAAGACGACGATGATGTTCAGGCAGTATATCACAACTGGGACGAATAAATCGAAAGGGTAGGGGTAGCAGCATGGAGAAACTTGCTATTGTAGTTCCTTGTTATAACGAAGAAGAGGTATTGAAGATTGCTTCCGAGGCACTGAGGGGTGTGCTGGATGATCTGATCCATAAGGGGAAGATCGCGGAAGACAGCTTTATTCTGTTTGTAAATGATGGCAGTAAGGATCGTACCTGGGAGCTGATCGAAGAAGAGCATCAGGCACATCCGGTACAGGTATGCGGTGTGAAGCTTGCCGGCAATGTGGGACACCAGTTCGCACTGACCGCCGGTCTGATCACAGCTATGGATCTGTCCGATGTGACCGTTTCCATCGATGCGGACTTACAGGATGATGTAGATGTGATTGAAGAGATGATCGATAAGTTCCATAATGGCTGTGACATCGTATACGGTGTCCGCAAGGAGCGTAAGACCGACACCTTCTTCAAGCGTACCACGGCACAGGGCTTCTATAAAGTGATGGAAATGATGGGTGTTAAGACCGTTTACAATCACGCAGATTTCCGCCTGATGTCCAAGCGTGCGGTAGAACAGTTCTCCAAATATCAGGAGACGAACCTGTTCTTAAGAGGTATGATGCCTCTGATCGGATACCAGACCGACTGTGTTTACTACGACCGTAAGGAAAGAGTAGCCGGAGAGTCCAAGTATCCGCTGAAGAAAATGCTGGCACTGGCATTCAACGGAATTTCTTCTTTCAGTGTGAAACCGATCAGCATGATTCTGGGTGCCGGCGTGATCATTGTGTGCCTGAGCATTCTGGCTGCTATTTATGCGCTGATTTCTTATTGTACCGGGCATGTGGTACCGGGCTGGACTTCCCTGATCCTGTCCATCTGGTTCTTAGGCGGTATTCAGCTGATGGCCATCGGACTGGTAGGACAGTATATCGGCAAGATCTACATTGAGGTTAAACATCGTCCCAGATATAACATCGAAAAGGTACTGAAATAATGAATTATAAAAAAGGCATTTTAAGTGTTGTATTGTGGTTCATTTATGCAATCATAGCGGGAACCGGACTGGTAGGCACGACAATGGTCATGCTGCTGCCGGAGGGTGGTTCCCGCCCCATCGGCCTTGTTATCGCAGGTGTATGGCTTGCGGTGACAGGGCTGGTTGTTTTTCTGTTACATAGATTCCTGAGAGTAAAATACGCGCAAAAATGGACGCAAAGCGGTGAAGACTCCGGGCAGGTGAAACTGATCGTTGAGGGACTGCTTGCGGTAGCCCTGATCTCTGTGGGAATCATACTTCGTGTAAGAGAAATTATGTTGTATGATATCTCCGGGGAGGGCGGTAACATCTGGTTCGACGCGGTGAAGGTCACTGAGACTACGCGGATTCCCCAGATGGTACACGGCGCGGTGTATTTTTATCTGCAGGTACTGCACGGGCTGCTGGTATTTTTAGGCAATAAAATGACGGTGGCATTGGTACTGCAGCTGGTATTGCAGATTCTGACCGGAATCTTTTTATATTTTGCGGTACGGAAACCGACCGGTACGGTAGCTGCAGTGGTTGCTTTGGGATATTGGATGCTGTGCCCGGTACTGTCGGGAACGGTGATCCTGGGACCGGAACCCTTATATCAGTTACTGTGGATGATCGGTCTGTGTATATGTGTGGAAGCGCTGGACAGCTTTAGACAACGGGGAGATACCCCCGGTATCCGTTCTGTAGGCGGATTTTTCTTGAGTGGTATCGCCATAGGAATTCTGACTTACCTGGATGTGACGGGACTGCTCTTATTGCTCGTAGTGTTTTCCGTACTTTTCCTGGAGACAAAACGGCAGGTAAAGATAATGCGCAGAATCGGTGCCGGAGCGTTGGGACTATTCGGTACTGCGGTGGCATTTTTCGCCTGTATCGCCCTGGATGCTGTGGGTAGCGGGAAACAGATGGAGAATGTGCTTCTGGCATGGTGGAAACTTTTTTCTCCGGGGAAATTCACATGGATTGCCCTCTATGAACAGCCGGCGGTGCACACTTATGTGCCTTCTAAGCTGGCAGCTGCCATTATAATTGTCATTATGGTTACGATCCTTGCAACCGGTGTGTTCAGTTACTGGTGTAGGAAAGAACGCGAAAGACAGTCCGTGTGGCTTGCCCTGGTGCTGGCATTGGGAATTTTAAGCGGCTGTGGAATGTTAAGTGAAGATATGCCGGGACTTACGCTTCTGTATCTGTTACTGGCAGTGGCAGCCGGTGCGGGAGTACAGGCGATCCTTCCCTATGAAATGGATCTGCTGCGGGAATTCAAACCGGTGGTGTCTGAGCCTGTGGAGGCGCATCCTGTGGGAGCAACTCCGAAAAAACGCAGACTGAACATACAGGATCTGGAGACCGAGGAACTGCCGGAGGAGGCTCCAACCGTACAGTTTATTGAAAACCCTCTGCCGGTACCGAAGAAACATGTACCGAAGGTATTGGATTATAAGTATAGCGATGATGCCGGCGATTATGATTATCCGGTAGCGGACGATGACGATTTTGATCATTAAAATAATAAAAACAGGACATACTAAAAGACGATACGATGGGCAACAGCCCGGTATCGTCTTTTTTATT
>CAVJMX010000146.1:0-5286 GCA_963650795.1 Bacteroidales bacterium H4 | reverse complement strand
CTCCTAAATGTTATTTTATCCCATCAGGCTGCTGCCTGTTAAGAACCTAATTTGATTTATTTGTTGTCTTTTTTTGCCCTGCTGTCACACCGGGCTTATCCTTTGACTGCACCTAAGGTAATTCCCTTGGTAAAATATTTCTGGATAAAAGGGTAGATCAACATAAACGGTATAATTACGATAAAAATGGTAGCCGATTTCAGCATGTTGGTTCCGAGGCTGACGCTGCTGCTTGCCACCGATAAGGCATCCTCCAGAATCAGTGCCCGGATCTTCACCTGAAAGTTCTGCAGATTCAGATCCGTAATGTAGAGAATGAAATGCATGTAATCGTTCCACATTGCCACGCCGATGAACAGTCCCACGCTCGCCAGCGCTGGTTTGGACAATGGCAGTGCGATCCGGTAAAAGCAGCCGAACTTGCTGCAGCCATCGATCGTCGCCGCCTCAAAAAGCGCTTTCGGCAATCCATCGAAGAAGCTTCTCATCAGAATCGTGTTATACGCTGTGACGCATACCGGCAGGATGACTGCCAGTAAATGGTTCATCAGACCCAGATTTTTATAAGTCAGATAAGTAGCGATCATACCACCGTTAAACATCATGGTGATCAGCACTACCTTACTGAAAAATGCCTGCCCCGGCATATCCTTCTGCATCAGTGCGTAAGCGCCCAGTGTCGTGATTGCCAGTCCGATGACCGTTCCCGCAATGGTGGTAAATACCGATACTAAAAACGGACGGTACAGAGAGGAATTGCTCAGGATCACTTTATAGGCATCCAATGACCACTGCTTTGGCCACATTCTCGCACCCACGCTGGTGAGATCAATGGAATCCACAAATATTTTCCAGAGCGGTACTACCATGGCAATCATAAGCAGTACCAGAAATGTATAATCACAGATCAGGAAAATTGCTCTCGCTCTGTGTCCTTTTTTGAATGAAAATTTGTCCTGCATCAGACTGCCTCCTCTCCCGTTACTTTTTTACTCAGCCAGTTGCCCGCCAATACAAAGATGATGGACACTACCGATTTAAACAGACCGGCTGCGGTAGATATTCCGTACTGAGAACTGCTGATACCCATTCGGTACACATAAGTCTCCAGTACATCCGATACATTCACGACCATAGAATTCTGTAATACCCATACCGGATCAAACAGGTTCAGTATCTTTGCCAGATTCAGAATGAACACCACGAAGATCGTGCCGGAGATCGCCGGTAATGTAATATGAAGAACTCTCTGGATCCGGTTGGCTCCGTCCATGATCGCCGCTTCGTGCTGTTCCATATCCACACCCGCCAGTGCGGATACATAGATAATGGCGCCCCATCCGATCTCTTTCCAGAAGGATATGATATAGAGCCAGGGTCTCCACCAGTGCTTGTCCGCCAGGAAGTAGACCGCGCTGCCACCGAACGCCTCAATCACACTGTTCAGCATTCCCGACTTCGGAGACAGGAACATGGTAAAAATGGATGCCACCACGACCCAGGACATAAAGTGGGGAATATACACGATGGTCTGTGTGATCTTTTTGAACCATACGGTCCGGATTTCGTCCAGCAATAGTGCAAGACCTATACTTCCGATCGTTACAACGATGAGACGGATCGTACTGATCTGTAAGGTGTTCTTAAATGCCTGCCAAAAGCCGGCGGAAGCAAACAGTGTTTTAAAATTTGCAAATCCTATAATGGAAAATCCTTTGCGGAACGGGCTGTAATCTGTAAATGCATACAGGATACCGACCATCGGCAGATAGGAAAACACCAGCAGGCTTGCCAGTAATGGCAGTAGCATCAGATAATGGGGAATGTGTTTCCGAATCCTTTTCCCCAGGGGTATTTGTGATCATTGTTTCATGTAACCGAACCCTCCTTTGTTCTTCCTGCCCCTATTCTAACCGCACTTTTCCCGGCAAAAAAAGATACACTTTTCGAGATTCCCGAAAAGTGTACCCTGCTGTTTTTCATATGAAATTGTGTATCCTGAGGTACTTTTCAGCACCTTTTCTATTCCGTCCGATATTCGCTGGGGCTGACACCCAGGACCCTCTTAAAGGCTCTGCGGAAGGACTGTACGCTGTTGTAACCGGTGCGCTCTGCAATCTCCGCCACCAGTACCCCTTCCTTCAACAGCCTGCATGCCTCCTTCATCCGAAGGTCCTCCAGATAATCCGCAAAATTCACATTCATCTCTTCTTTGAACAGTGCTGACAAATAGCCTTCGGACAATCCGAACTGTTCACTGACCATCGCCAGTCCCATGCCGGTATTGTTAAAATTATCCTCCATATATTGCAGGATGGATTTGATCTTATTGTTCCGCTTCAGGCTCTTCTGTCCCACAGCTATGCCACAGATGCGATAACATACCTGCTTCAGCTCTTCAAAATAATGTTCTTCGTTCTGCGCATCCGTCCGGTTCTCGATCAGGCTTCCGTTCAACCGGATCAGAGATTCCTCTGTCTCATCCAGATGCCCACACTGTGCGGCAAGAATATCTGAAATTCTGCGGCTGAGCTTCAGGAACTGCCCTCTGTCCAGTTTTCTGCGAAGAAGGTTCTCCTCTCTAAGCATGTCCAGCGTCTGTCCCACCTGTTCAAAATCACCGCTGCGCAGTCCCTGCGCCAAATGCTCCTCCATGGAATAGGGCAGATAGAAAGATTTATCCTGTCCCTTTGCCTCACTATATAACAGCACAGGTTCCCGGCGTCCGGCTTCCCGCAGAGCATCCTGCGCTTCCTGTGCATTTCTCCAGAAATTCATCAGATCTCGGCAGATCGTACTGATTCCCCAGCAGGAATCCACATGATGTGCTTCCTTCAGCCATTCCATTGTACCGTTCACCAGCTGCCGGATATCGTCATCCTCCACACCATCTGCTTCCATGATATACTGGAACACCAGTGTATTTCTCTTATAAGACCACAGCGTTCCCGTATTCTGCGACTGCAAATAATGTCCCAGCAGAAGCTGCACTGCCCTGGCTTCCTCCACGGTCTGTCCGTCAATATGGTCCGCATCGATCTGTGGGAAAAGTCTCACCGCAATCGCATAGTATTCTTTTCCCGTCAGAGGGATCTCCGCACGCTTCGCCATATACTCCAGTTCCGGTCTTGAGACAAAGTCCCCCTTCAGAAGATTATGGAAAAAGCTCTGCTGCAGGGCACCTTTGTCCGCCTTTTGCTGTTCTATGATCTGCTCAATCGTCGCATCCAGATACTTCAGATCCGTATTCACATTCTGTGGCTGTGTATCGCTCTGAATATCACTGATTTTCTTTGCAATATTATTGATCGGTTTGCCTGTTCTCACCGCACAGTAGACAGCAAACCCGATACCGCACACCAGTGCGATTCCCAGGGGAATGAACAGGAACAGCTTTAATCTTTCGATTTTGGCAAATGCTTCATTCTCCGGCAGAATCAGAATGTAATTCCCCCGGACGCTGTCTGATTGTCTCTGCAGGATCAGTTGCTTTCCTATGCGGACGACCTGCTCCTTCGCGGAGCTGTCAAAATTTTGTACGATTTCCTCCGATATTCCGGTACCAAAGCCATCCTTTCCCAATATTACGGTTCCGTTCTGCACCAGGAAGATGCCGTAAGTGCTGTAATTCTGCAGAAACTGCATTTTCTCCAAAAGCATTTTCCTATCGATATGGAAAAACACTGTGGCAGTTCTTTCGTTTTTTTCCGATAAATCTGTGCAGGGAAAATAATAAAACAGTTCCCCGCTATCCGTTACATAAAAACCGGGAACTGTGCGATTTTCTTCGCAGACATCTTTCCACTTCTCCCGATTCACTCCCCATTTGGTCAGGTAGCCGTCGAAAACCTCGCTCCGGTAAATACCGCCCAGGAAAAAGAACCGGTCAATGCCATTCACATAGATAAAGCTTTCCTGGTACACTTCACTGTCCAGGTATTTCAGTGCTTCTTCAAAATCTTTCATCACCGCTTTTGCCTGATAGTAATAAGTCAGATCATCCGTGTCGGTCATCTTTCCCAATTCTTTGAGTTGTTGTGAAGAAGCCAGCTTCATTCCGCTGTTATAAATATTTTTCAGCAAATAATCCATGTCACTGCCGCCCTGGCGCAGCAGGCTGCTGCTCTCCCGTATCGTGTTCTCTTCGACAATATCCAGCGCCCGCCCAAAGCCCGTCAGACAGGTGGCGATCACCAGAAACAGCACCACCAGATAAGAAGAAAACAGCCTTATGATTGCATTATTTTTCAGGATTTTTTTCACTGCCATTGTATACCACTCCCATTTTGTCTCTATTATAGCATGCACTTTTCCAGCCTCCAAGGTACAACTCTCCGGATGAAAAAATGTTCCACTGCATATAAAATTGTATCTTTTCAAATCCGTTTCCGACGGTATACTGGGAAGTAGTGTGATGTTCTTTGATTTTAATTGAATCAGAAGGGAATATGTATATGAGTACTTCTTATGATTTATTTCTGTTTGCAGGACAATCCAATATGGCAGGACGCGGTATTACCTGCAGCCGTTTTCCGGATCCAGCTCCGGCGGTATCTCCGGAGGCAGGAGCGGAATTCCGCGCCATTTCCGATCCCGACAGGCTGTATCCCATTGCAGAGCCTTTTGGCGTTCTGGAGAATAATCCGCAGGGAATTTATGAGCCCGGTATGAAGACCGGTTCTATGGTAAGCAGTTTTGTTAACACGTATTATGCCCGGACCCGGATTCCTATACTTGGGATCTCTGCCGCGAAGGGCGGCTCCTCGATTCTGGAATGGCTGCCGGGAACGCCTTATTTCCGCGATCTGTGCGAACGCTATCAGAAGTGCCTCTCTTACACTTCCGTGCACAATATAGCAATTCGCTCCAAATATCTCTTATGGTGTCAGGGGGAAACCGATGGGGATCACGGCATGAGTGGGGAAGAATATATTAAGTGTTTTTCTGAATTTTGGACCTCGCTGAAAGCGGAGGGAATCGAGCATTGCTTTCTGATTCAAATCGGACATTTTAATCCTTATCTTGCCGGACCTGACGCAGAATTTCATGACTACTCGGAGATCATCGCCGTGCAGCAGCGCATCCCACGGGAGATCCCGGATGTCACCCTTGTGTCCCGCAAGTTTGCATCCATGCTGCATCGTGGACTTATGAAAGATACTTTCCACTATTATCAGGCAGCCTATAACGAAGTGGGAGAAGATGCCGCAATACACGCCGCGGCGGAAATGGAGCGTTAGTGAAGGAATGCTATCGAATCCTCGTAGCCCGCATTGGGGCTACTGG
>CAVJMX010000145.1:1886-5296 GCA_963650795.1 Bacteroidales bacterium H4 | reverse complement strand
AAGGAGATTCTATCATGGATATTATAGAAAAAATTGGTGATGCCATTACCGAAAAGGGAAAAGTAGCAGCAGACAAGGCAAAGGAACTGGCAGCGATAGCAAATCTGAAGAGCCAGATTTCTACCTGCGAGGAGATTATGAAGAAAAATTATTCAGAGA
Source organism: Bacteroidales bacterium H4 (assembly GCA_963650795.1). Taxonomy (GTDB): domain Bacteria; phylum Bacillota; class Clostridia; order Lachnospirales; family Lachnospiraceae; genus Acetatifactor. Next base: position 5,137 of record CAVJMX010000145.1, on the reverse strand, counting down.
TTGGCAGGATTTATTTTGAACAATATGGTGACATGCCGGAACCACCTTTTGAAAAGCAGTGCGAGACCATTAAGAACAGCCAGAGGGCAATCGCGGACCTGCAGGAGAAGATCGAACAGTTAAAAACAAATTAATTATGAAATGGCGAAAATAAAAACAGGGTTGACACCAATCCTGTTTTTATTTATAATGCATACATAACGATGTTATGTGAACAGATGAACAGCTATAAAATTGATGGAGACAGGAAATGTTATTAAAACAGGATCTGCAAAATGAGAATAATGGGAATAAAGAAACCAGAAAGCACCTTTTGAAATGTGCCAAAAAGGAATTCCTGGAAAAGGGATACATGAAAGCGTCCCTGCGGAACATCTGCAAAGAAGCCGGAGTGACCACCGGAGCGTTGTATTTTTTCTTCAAAGATAAGGAGGATCTGCTGGCAGCATTGGTGGAGGAACCCCTGCAGCAGCTGTACGCAGTCATGGAAGAGCATTACGCCACAGAGATGCGCAATGAGACCCAGGTGGCGCAGCTGGATCTGGAAGATGACGGGGATCTGGAAGCCTCCAGAGAGATCATCAGACGGATGTATGAAAACCGCGATGTGTTTTTACTGCTCCTGACGAAGTCCCAGGGCTCCCGTTTTGAAAATTGCCTGGATGAGGTCGTGGACATCTCGGAACAGCAGTACCGCAGATTGTGCGACATGGTGACGAATGCCACCGGGAGACCGCGGATCGATGATTATATGACCCACTGGATGGCACACATCATGGTAGACACTTTCGTGCATCTGTTCCTGCACGAGGAGGATGAGAATGTTGCGTTAAAACATGTAGACGCACTGACCATGTATCTAATCCGGGGTTGGATGGGCATGGTGACAGAAAGCCAGAATTAGAATATAACGCACCCCGAGTAAGTTCGGTTCGAACCCTACAGGGGTGCAATTTTAGAACATTAACATAACAGTGTTATGTTAATGAAAATGATTATCAATAATTACGAGGAGGCAGGCTATGTATCTGGAAGTAAAGGATCTGAAGAAAAGCTACGGAGAGGGAGGCAGTTATGTACAGGTGTTAAAGGGAATCACCGCCGGAGTGGAGAAGGGTGAGATGTGTGTCATTCAGGGAACCAGTGGTTCCGGCAAATCCACGCTGCTCAACTGTATTGGCGGTCTGGACATCGTGGATTCCGGTTCTATCGTCGTAGACGGAATGGAAGTGGCAGGACTGAACAGCAAGGCATTGTCCGATTATCGCAGGGATAAGCTGGGATTCATCTTCCAGTTCTATAATCTGGTACCGAATCTGACGGTGAAGGAGAACATTCAGGTCTGCCAGTACCTGACGAAAAATCCTTTAGATCTGGAGGAACTGTTACAGGTGCTGGGACTGACAGAACATCAGAACAAATTCCCCGCACAGCTTTCCGGCGGACAACAACAGCGGTGCGCCATCGCAAGAGCACTGATCAAGAATCCAAGCCTCCTGCTGTGTGATGAGCCCACGGGTGCATTGGATTCCAAGACTTCCCGGGATATATTGATGCTGCTGGAGGACATTAACAGACAGTACGGAACCACCATGCTGATCGTCACTCATAACAATTCCATCAAAAATATGGTACATCAGGTCATTATGATCAAGGACGGACAGATCAGCAAGAACTACCGGAACGAGAAGCGGGTTCCCGCAGCAGAACTGGAGGATTTGTAGGATGCAGAGGATATTGAGCAAACGAGTACTTCGGGATATCCGGGAGAATCTCCTGCGGTATCTGGCACTGTTTTTCCTGGTGGCACTGGTAATGTATATGGTAGTGGCTATTGTGGGAGCCGCGGAGACTGTTATACAGGGAACGGAAGAGAGTGGCAGGATTCATCATAAAGAAGACGGACAGTTTGGGGTGTTTGTACCTCTGACGGACAGTGAGATCGCACAGATTACAGACAAGGGTGTGACATTACAGAGAGATTTTTCTCTGGATTTTCATTTAGGACAGTCTACGTTCCGTGTCTATCAGGCGAGAGAAGCCATAGACCTGTTCGTTCCGGCGCAGGGCAGTGAAAGCCCGGTACAGGGGGAAATCCTGCTGGAACAGCACTATGCGGAAAAACACGAACTGCACTTAGGCGATACTTTGACGGTAGGCGGAAAAGAGTTTCTCATTGCGGGCATTGGAAGTACACCGGATTATGATGCCGCTTATGAGAAAACTTCGGATACCACCGTGGACAGCAACCTGTTTGGTTTCGGATTCGTTACGGAAGAGGATTACGAAGAACTGAAGGCGGACGGACAGAATTTCCGGACGGAGGATTATACCTATACATATCTGCTGAATGATGCCATGACAGATCAGGAATTGAAAGAATTGTTACAGTCCTTTGAACTGGACCGCAGCAAGGTGACAGATCCTTATTTTCTCGAAATGTTAGCGGATGCGGAAGAGACGAAAAACGATATTCAGGATGGCATTCAGGAGCTTCTGGATGGAGTGAATGAACTGGTGGACGGTGTGGACGAACTGGCAGATCACAATGCGGATCTGACGGATGCGGCGGACACTCTGTTTGATGCCATGCTGGAGCAGGTGAGTGACAGCCTGAAGGATGCCGGAGTGGATGTGACGCTGACCTCAGCGAATTACGAACAGCAGCTGAATGCCATGATCGCCAATCCTCATGCCTATACTGCATCCATAAGACAGGATCTGCAGGATGCGAAAAAATCACTGGAGGAGCTGCAGGAATTTAAGGATGGCATCAGGGAATACACGGACGGTGTCAACGCGGCTTCCGACGGCAGCGGCAAGCTGGTCGTGGGCATGGGACAGATCACGGCAAACAGTGATGCACTGAATCAGGGCGCAGATGCTATTTTCGATGCGATTCTCGGCATGGTGAACGGGCAGCTGCAGGAGCAGTTTAGCGCTGCGAATATTCCTTTTTCCGGACTGACGGCGGATGGCTACGGGGAACAGCTGGATCAGCTGGCGGCCGTATTCACACAGATGGGGGCAGCTCAGGCAGCTGCGCAGCTGGCAGAAGTCAAGGGACAGCTGGATACGGTAGCACAGTTCCGGGATGGCGTGAAAGCATATACCAAGGGTGTCGGGGAAGCCTCCCTCGGCAACCAGCAGCTGTTCATCGGACTGAGCACTCTCTATACCGCCAGTGAAGCTGTCGTGGATGGCACGGATGAAGTGGTGGATGCCGTGATCGACATGGTGGAAGAGCAGCT
>CAVJMX010000145.1:0-1579 GCA_963650795.1 Bacteroidales bacterium H4 | reverse complement strand
GCGGATAATCCCCGTATCGACGGCGCCAGCGGTGATGTGATTATCAACAAATATGCCGGTATGGTATCGGGTATCATTCTGATGATCATGTTTACCTATGTGATCTCGGTATTCGTCGTACATAATATTGAAAAAGAGAGCAGTGTCATCGGTGCACTGTATGCCCTGGGTGTGACCAGAGGGCAATTGCTGTTCCACTATCTGTTAAACCCCATGATCATCTCTTTCTTGGGAGGTGCCGTAGGCTGTGTGCTGGGCTTCTCGAAATACGGTACGGGCTGGCAGATGGAGGACAGTATTACCTACTTTTCCCTGCCGCCCCTGACAATCATTACCCCGGCATATCTGCTGGTCTACAGTCTGGTCATGCCGCCGGTGACCGCAGCTCTGGTCAACTGTCTGGTGATCAGCAAAAAGTTAAAGCGCACGGCACTGTCTCTGCTTCGGAATGAACAGACCGCAGGCAGAGCCGGTAAGATACGGGATGTAAATCTGGGCAATATGAAATTCCTTCACAGATTCCAGATCCGCCAGCTGCTCCGGGAGATGCGTTCGGCTGTGACGGTAGTGATCGGTATGTTTATCTGTCTGCTGGTACTTTTGATGTCGGCGGACTGCTATGTCCTGTGTGAGAATTTCCGGGTGGCCTGTCTGGATGAGACGACCTATGCTTATATGTATACCTACAAATATCCCACGGAGGATGCCCCGGAGGGTGGTACTCCGGCGTATGCGGAAAGCCTGAAAAAAGAGGCATACGGATACAATCTGGATGTGACGGTACTGGGAATTGATAAGGACAATCCGTATTTCCCCGTAGAGACCAGCGATAAGAAAAATGAGATCGTGATCTCCAGTGCTGCTGCTCAGAAATTCGGACTGAAGGTCAGTGACAAGCTGGTGCTTTCCGATGAGGTGAACGAGAGAGATTATGCGTTTACGGTCAAAGATATCGTGCATTTTGCTTCCGGTGTCTATGTCTTTTTAGACAGGGATGCCATGCAGGAACTGTTTGATCAGGAAGACGATTATTATAATGTGGTGTTCGCGGATCACGAACTGGATATCGACAACGGAAGACTCTATTCCACCGTATCCAGAGAAAACGTGGAAGAGAGCTCCAAAATCTTCTCAGACATGATGGGGCCTATGGTCACCATGCTGGCAGCAATCTCCGCACTGATCTTCATGATCGTCATGTACCTGATGATGAAAGTCATGATCGACCGTTCCGCGTTGTCCATCTCCCTGATGAAAGTATTCGGATTCCGGAGAAAAGAGATTCGCAAACTTTATCTTGATGGTAATTTTTATGTGATTCTGATAGGGGCGCTGATCTGTGTTCCTGCGGCAAAATGGAGCATGGATCTGGTATTTCCTTACTGTATTGCCAATGTGGCTATCGGTATGGACCTACAGTTTGCACCGCAGATGTATGCCATGATTTATGCGGGGATTCTGCTCTGTTATCTGGCAATCAATTTCCTGCTGGTGGGCAGACTGAACAAGCTGGTGCCGGCGGAGGTATTGAAAAATAGAGAATAGATAATCGAGAAACTTCTGAAAAAATAGAAATCAT
>CAVJMX010000144.1:0-5309 GCA_963650795.1 Bacteroidales bacterium H4 | reverse complement strand
ATTGATCAAATCCTCTTATTGTTCGACAATTGCTCGCTCAGGTGGGCACCTTCCGCATTCTGCGGGGTTGCCGTGGCTTCATCGATCCTATGTATCTCCACCACTCTGAATAAGGGAAAGTCTATATGAACTTTTCTACGTAGGCTAGCTTACTATGAGATGCTCTGTTTGTCAACAGACATTTTTTCTCAGTTGTAGCATAGGATTAACCGATCTTTAATTTGAACTTCTGTAAATCTCTCTCGGTTTCGATCAACTCGATCTGCGCTCCCAGTCCCTGTAATTTCAGATGGAAGTCTTCGTAGCCTCTCTCGATATAACGGATATCATCCACTGTGGAAAATCCTTCCGCAGACATAGCTGCCAGTACCAGTGCAGCCCCCGCCCGCAGATCCGGTGCGGAGATGTTGGCTCCGGTATATCTGGATACGCCGTCGATAATAGCGGTGTTACCCTCTACCTTGATGTTGGCGCCCATACGGGTCAGTTCATCCACGTATTTGAAACGGTTCTCGAAAATACTCTCGGTCACGATGCTGGTTCCCTTGGAAAGTCCCAGTGCTACGGTGATCTGTGGCTGCATATCGGTAGGGAAGCCGGGATAAGGCAGGGTCTTCACCTGGGTATGCTGCAAAGGCTTGGATGCTACCACGCGGATACAGTCATCCGCTTCCTCTACTTCACAGCCGATTTCCAACAGCTTCGCCGTAATGGACTCCAAATGCTTGGGAATCACATTTTTCACCGTCACATCGCCCTTGGTCACTGCTGCCGCGAACATAAAGGTGCCCGCCTCGATCTGGTCGGGAATCACGGCATACTCGGTGCCATGCAGATGGGATACGCCCTTGATACGGATCACGTCCGTACCTGCGCCCTTGATATTAGCTCCCATGCTGTTTAAAAAGTTCGCCAGGTCTACCACATGGGGTTCCTTGGCGGAGTTCTCGATAATCGTAGTACCTTCTGCCATTACCGCAGCCATCATGATATTGATGGTGGCGCCGACACTGACCACATCCATATAGATATGGCTGCCGCGAAGCTGCTCCGCATGGGTCTTAATCAGACCGTGCTCGATCTTCACATCCGCACCCAGGGCGCGGAAGCCCTTGATATGCTGGTCAATAGCACGACAGCCGATGTCACAGCCGCCGGGAAGTGCCACTTCCGCATGCTTGTATTTGCCAAGTAAAGCACCGATCAGATAATAGGACGCTCTGATCTTCTTGATATTTTCATCTTCTACTACCAGTTCACTGATATTGGACGCATTGAGAGTCACCTTGTGACGATCGGTCCGCTTTACGATCACGCCAATATTCGCCATGGCGCTCAGCAGAACGTTAGTATCTCTTACATCCGGCATATTTTCTATATAAACAGTCTCATCCGTCATTACGGAAGCAGCAAGAATAGGAAGTGCCGCATTCTTGGCACCTCCTATTTCTACTTCTCCGACTAATGGATTACCGCCTTTAATTGCGTATTGTTCCATTGTTACTTACCTCTGTCATTCTCAGATCAGAAAAACCTTCTTATGCACTTATACCACATTTTCGCACATTTGTAAATACAATGCCCTAATTCAGGTACTTGAGCGGGTTCACCTGACTGCCGTTGATCAGGATCTCAAAATGAAGATGAGGTCCCGTACTTACGCCGGTATTACCGCTGAGTGCAATACGTTCTCCCTGTTTTACCGTCTGTCCCACCTTGACGAGCACCTTACTCAAGTGACCGTATCTGGTCTGTCTGCCATCCTCGTGGTTAATGTAGACACAATAACCGTATCCACTTCCCCATCCGGCTCTGGCGACGGTTCCGCCGCAGGATGCAAATACCGCAGTTCCGGTAGGAACCGACCAGTCTACACCCTTATGATAACTGCTGGCGCCCTTGGTAGGTGCCTTTCTGCGTCCGAAATTAGATGTCAAACGTCCGCCGGAGACCGGCTTGATATAGGTAGGAGGAATCTTGGTTCCGCGCTCCACAATCTTGGGAACCGCCTCCATGACTACTTCTTCCTTTAAAATATCCCTGGAGACCTCCTGGTCATTCAGATAAGAGACATCCGCCACTACCCGTCGGAATCCCGCGGAAGGCTGCTGTAAGATCTTAGTCTGTGTCGTGTACCAGGAATCGTTATCCACGTAGATAACATCCGCATCGTAGATCTCTTCGTAATAATTCTGCTCCATGCGTTCCACGGACAGTTCCGGTTCCGGCACGGTAATGATCAGCTTGTCCCCTACACGTATCGTAGAGTTCTCATCCGTCAGCGTCTCACTGTTCATGGCGATGATCTGGTCAATGGGAATATTGACCTTAATCGAGATCTCGGACAGGGTGTCTCCGCTGACGACCTCATACTCGCCGGGGGTCTCCTGATCCTTGATCACATCTTCGATTGCCTGGTCTAAGGGTGTCAGCATGCTTTCCGGCAGATAGGTCTCCACGATCTCTACCTTTTCGGCGAAATCCATGGTCATCAGACCCAGATCATAGTCTTCGAAATCTTTTTCGCCCTGATCCTCCGCCTGGGAACCCGCCTGATCCAGTACGGTCTGCACGCCTCCCGCATAGATGGCTTCTTCCTTCTGCTCTTCCTGTGCCGTCAGTTCCTGCTTATTTACCACTTCTGTGGTAAGTACGTTGAATTCCTTCTGTGCATCGTGAAGCAGCTCCACGCCGAATTTATCCTCGGTATCGTATTTGTCCACCGCTGCCTGCAGCAGGGAGGTCACTTCCTCCACGCTGGAGAGGTTGACCATATATTCGTTCACTTTCATGGTGTAGGATCTGTGGGAGGTCTCACGGATGCTGTTCTCCAGTTCCCGTTCCATGGCAGCTAATATGCTGTCTTCGTTGTCCAGGGTGCCCCACAGCACTTCCTCACCGACCAATGTCAGGTCCGCATCCATAAAAAGGATGTCGTCACTCTGGGACGCAATATTTCTCCTGGCTTCCTGTAACAGTTGTTCCGCTCTGTCGGCTTCTCCGACCGTTCCGATCTCATTGCCGTTCAAAAATACATGAAAGTAATTCTCTCCGGTCTTTTCAAATGCCGCATACCCTTTCAGGAAAAACAGACTCACAAAAAGAGTGGCAAGCGTCGTTTTCACATATGTATATTTTACTCTCTTAGAGTAAGATGTCAGTTTCTTCATGAATTCCTTCTCGATCTATTGTATCTATCTACCGTAACAGTATGTCTCGGATGGGCTTACTGTATACCTTTTTGTCGTAATAACTTTGTAACATATAGATTCTATCAGCATTTATATACCTTGTAAAGAAAGAATGTATGTTCGATTTTTCTGTTTTCTTTCTATGAAAACTATGCTATACTTAAGGTGTTTACAGATTTTGGAAAGGAGCCTTCCCATGCAGGATACGATCATTTTTCATATTGATGTGAATTCCGCTTTTTTAAGCTGGACCGCCCTGCACAGGCTCGAGCAGGGAGATCCGGTGGATCTGCGCACGATTCCCGCCATCGTAGGCGGCGACACCGCCACGAGACACGGTGTGGTACTGGCGAAATCCATTCCCGCCAAAGCCTACGGGATCACCACCGGTGAACCGGTCGTGAATGCTCTGCGCAAATGCCCGAATCTCGTGATGGCATCTCCGGATCACAATATGTATCATCAGAAAAGTCAGCTGCTTATGGAACACCTGGCGAATATCTGCCCGGACATCGAGCAGGTCAGTATCGACGAATGCTATATGGACTATACGCCCATTGCCGCGAACTACGCTTCCCCGGAGGAGGCTGCTGCCTATATCCGGCATTCTGTCTATGAGAAATTCAAATTTACCGTAAATGTGGGAATCTCGGACCGAAAAGTCCTGGCGAAGATGGCGTCTGATTTTCAGAAGCCGGATAAGACACACACGCTGTATCACAGAGAAATTCCTCAGAAAATGTGGTCGTTGCCCGTCTCTGCCCTGTTCACCTGCGGGCATTCCAGTGCGGAGACCTTGCATAAGTTAGGGATTCTCACCATCGGGGATCTGGCGCATACCGATCCTTCTATATTAGAAGCGCATTTAAAAAGCCACGGACGCAGTCTGTGGCAATATGCCAACGGCATCGATGATTCCACCGTGGTCACAGTGCCTTCCAAAGCCAAAGGAATCGGCAACTCCACCACTTTAAGCAGCGATGCGCTGACGAAAGAAGAAGCCTATAAGGTGCTGCTGTCTCTGTGCGAATCCGTAGGCAGGCGTTTGCGCGCTTCCCACCAGCTGGCGGGACAGATCTGTACGGAGATCCGCTACAGTGATTTCCGAAATGTCTCACATCAGATGCCCCTAGACACTCCTACGGCTTCCGTGAATCTCCTGTATGAGGATGCCTGCGCACTGTTCGATGAGTTGTGGGATTCCTCGCCCATACGTCTCTTAGGTGTGCGGACCTCAAAACTGGTACCGGAAGATGAGCCGATCCAGTTAAGCCTTTTCGACTTCGCCGCGCCCCGTTCCGAGAAGCAGCAAAAGTTAGACGCTGCTCTAGACGATATTCGTGCAAAATACGGCAAAGATGCCATCAAACGAGGGCGTTTTCTCTGACGCTCTCTAACGCTGTGTGGTAACAAGCATAGTGAGAACCGCTTTTTCCCTACCCAGGTTACGATAGACATGTCTCCTATCACTGGCAAAATAGAGAGAGTTTCCCGCCTGTACCCGGAAGCTCTTATCTTCCAGACACAGTTCCACCTCACCGGATACCACGGTCAGATATTCCCAGGTATTCTCTCCGTGGGACTCGCTCTCCAGCTGTGCCCCTTCTGCCAGTTCTCCCTGATAGATTTCAAAGCTTCTGCCCGCATCGTAGGGCAGCATCACGTAGATCCGGTACTCGCCTTCTTTCGCCCGAAGCACCGGTGCTTCCTCTAAAGACGGCATTACCATAAATTCCTGTCTGTCATAGATCAGCTGCTCGAAAGGCACCTTTAATCCATCCACGATCTTGCCGATGGTGGATACCGTAGGATTGGATTCTCCCCTCTCGATCTGTCCCAGCATGCTCTTGCTTACTCCGGTACGCTCTGCCAGCATATCCAGACTCATGTTTTTCGATTTGCGGATCCTCTTTAAATTAAATGCGATGTTTTTATCTAATTGTGTCATGTGCTTCACCCGGGCTTTCCTGATACTTTCCTGATAAAGGAATAAAAAAAGCATCAGACTTCCGTCTGATGCTACTTCTTCGTAGTAAAATTTACCATGTTCTTATTTATGACTTATGATACCGAAACGAACAGCAAACGTCAAGTGCTTTTTTGCACGTACTGCTCATC
>CAVJMX010000143.1:0-5367 GCA_963650795.1 Bacteroidales bacterium H4 | reverse complement strand
GAATGGATCCACATCTCCCATCGCGCGGAAATACACATCGAATGTCTGATTGAATTTTTCCGCATTCTCTAATATCTGCAAATGCTCATTTTTACTTTTCTCTGTATGCGCTTGATCCAACGGACTGCCCTGAATGATATCCGTCACAAATCCACTGAAAATACCAAGCGAATTGAAATACTCCGGATGCATAAATCCTGTAATGCTTGTCTGCAATGAGCCCATGGAAAGTCCCGCCATCGCACGCATTTTCTTCGTCTTTCCTACACAGAATTTCTTTTCGATATAAGGGATCACATCTTTTAACAGCTGTTTCTCTAACAGCTTATAATTTACGATTCTTTTTCCCTTTTCGTTTACCGTCTGGACCATGCCGTTGCTCATGACAACGACCATCGGAACCGCTTTCTTCTCTGCGATCAGGTTATCCAGAATAAAATTCACTTTTCCGGAAGCGGTCCAGCCGATCTCATTTTCCCCATGTCCATGCTGCAGATAAAGCACCGGAAACACTTTCGTTCTCTCCTCTTCGTAGCAATACGGCGTATACACCATACAGCTCTCCCATTCACGGGTAACCTCTGAGAAAAAGTATTCCCTGCGTACACTGCCGTGTGGGACGTCCTTGATCTGATAGAAATCTTCGTTTTCCACCTCAAGTGCTACGTAATTATAAGGGCGGCTATATCCATAGGTAATCGGAAGCAGTGGCGTGATGACTTCCACATCATCAATCTTCAGCTGTACGTACTGTATTCCATTCCGAAGGGTGTACTCCATGCGCCAGATTCCGTCTTTATTTCTGGCACATGGAAATTCTTTCTCATTCATTGAAAAAGAAACTTTTTTTGCCTCCGGCGCTTTGATCTGAAGAAAATAACGCTCTCCTTCTTTCACCAGTGCCGGAACCTGTCCCTCCCATGGGAGGACACGGTCGAAGCCTAATTTCTGTTCATTTATATTATAATTCATACGATTTTCCCTTTATTATCCATGTTCAGCAGATCATCTGCCCTTATATATAGCAAACCAATATGTATACAATAATGTTATCACCTACATGCATAATAATATTTTTCTTTACATTGTCTTACATAATTCTCGTCTGTCCGTCCGGTGTGCATTCTGTAATCTCATATGTAAATGCTTTCAAATCAGCCACAAGCTTTGCCTGATATCCGGCATTCTCCCATGTAAACTCCATCTTATTTCCATCCGAATTTACAGTGATCGTACTCTCTTTTGCAAACGCAGGACATGTACTACGGAATCTTAACATTTCAAGCTGTCTTGTAACAACCGGCTTCTTTAAAGCCTCTTCCATCTGTTCTGTGGTAAGATTTGTGCGATTAATCTCTTTATGTCCGCCTGCTCCTGCACGCTTGACTGCCTCATGGTCATTCTTTCCTGCAAAGAGGTCAAGATACCAGATCTGCGGTTTGCCCGGTACGAAAAGCTGTAATGCTCTCGCAAGCAGCATCTTCGCATCATCTTCACCGAGCGCACTATAGTAGGTAGCATTTACCTGATAGTACATATTCTTCTGCCCATGCAGGTCTTTCACATAACCGCCTCTTCCGACAACGGTGTCGATCAGGTTCTGGATACGCTCCTCGGACAATAATCCCTTTAAGTCAAGAAGTGGAATGCCGTCATGACAGCCTAACATGTTGACCGTATGGATGTCCTTCTCGATCAGTTCGTTTGCCCAGTCAGAAAGATGCTTTCCGTCACCACTCTCCAACGCATCAATGATCAGTCCCGGCAGAAAGAAATCGTAGGTCATGTAACCTTTCTCGGCAATCTGCTCGTAGTTCTTCTCGCCATAGCTTGCGTGGATCTCCGGAAGAAGTGTCAGATTGTATTTGCCCGCCAGCTTCCGTACTTTCTCAAGCAGCTCCCATGTTCCCGGTTCGTTTAAGAAATTCTTCTCACCCGGCTCTTTTGGCGCATAGGCAAATGCATCCAGACGTACGATCCTGGCACCATATCCGGCTAAAGTTTTTAATGTATTGTCATAGAATTCCCATACGAGTGGAGATTTGATATTCAGATCCATCTGTCCTAAATATCTTCTTCCGGCTTCCATGTAATCAATGACTTTTTTCTTTTCCTCATCTGACAGATAATCCACAACACTATTATTTTCGGAATCTGCCAGAACTTCTGCCGGTTTCTTTCCTTCTGCACACGCTTTGTTTAATGCATCTGCAAGCATCACAGCTTCCGTATACTGTAATCCTGCCGCCTGCATCAGATCCTGTGCGTCTACCGTGCGGTAGGTCACTTCCTGATAGAAGGTATTCCAATATGGGACATCTCTTCCGTCAGGGAATCTCACCATCAGGATCGGCAGCCCCGGTTTACGGAAAAACATGTCCTTGATATATTTCTGATCCGGCTGGATGTAACCATCCTCTGTCATCTCACCACAGCCATCCCAGAACTTATTCCAGTCAATAAAGAAGTCACGGTATTCGGATTTATCACCATTCTTTATGATATCCTGGAACTGTTTTGACAGTACCGATGCATGGTTTAAGATAAAATCGAGTTTTAAATCAATCCCAAGTCCTTCTAATTTATCCAGTGCTTCCCTAGATGCAAGCATTTTATTTAAAGAATAGTCGATCACAGAAAACCCTCTGTCTAAGTCTGTATGGAACAGACTTGGCAATACATAACAGGAAGAAAATACATCCTTCATTTCCGGTTTCTGTAAAAATGCTGCGACATCATCTAACGTGCCACCCATGCTGTCCGGGTAGGCATTTAACATTGGTCCGATATTCATGATCTATCTCCCTTCTTCCATCTGCTTACAATATTCCTCATAGCTTAACAGCTCACCACTCTTAGAGATGATGATCTTTGCTTTTGGTGCCTGCTGCTCTAACATTGTCTGCTCTAATTCCAGTACCATCATGGTAAATGGGCTGTCTGTTGCACCATCCCTGTTTCTCGCTCTTCTGTGTGCCAGTGTTTCCTGTGGAGTGCTGTTTAATAAAATCGGGATATCGACTCCTTTGTAATTATCACTGTTTCCGTGAGTCCATTCGATCACAAGCACCTGAATCTGGGAGAAATCTACTTTTTCATACCATAATTCGGTATCTGCTCTTCCCATGCGCTTCAGCCAGATTTCATCCGCTCCTGCCTTGAATTCTTTGACAATTTTTTCTACTTCATCGAATCCGATCTCTTTGTCAGTTCCGAGGTATCCTTTTAATCCTTCTCTTCCGTTTCTTAAGTAGGACTCATACCAGTCGTATTCCTCTGCGTGCTTCGGATTCGCATCATCCCCGTTTTTCTGAAACTCATGGATGATGTCAAAACGCTCTGCTGTAAAGAATCCTTCTTTTACCATTCCCTTCAATGCGCTCTCACGGAAGGTATGAAGACGCTCTGCATCATTGTATACAGGGATTCTGTGTGGATAGTTATCTCCTGATAAAGTGTAGCTTCCGATTCCTGCCTCTTTCAGGTAAAAAGATAATAGAGACGCAATCTCAGATTTACCAACTCCGGAACCTCCGCAAACAGTAAGGACTACTTTTCCTGTTGCGGATTTCTCAGAAGCTTCTGCTAACATCGGCAGTAACTCTTTAAAGATTACATTTGCTTTCTGCACATGTCCCTCTCCGATTTCAACCTTATCTCCCGGCATGTCTCCATGTGCGATATTTTCAGGGATTACTGGCGGTTGCCAGTCTGTCATGCTTTTTGTGATTTCTTCAATTGATTTCATCTTTGATTCTCCTTTATCTTTTTGACCCCGACATCTATTTTACATCTAACAGCCATTGGATTGCAGGCTCTAAATATTCGTTCCAGAATTTCCAATCGTGGATTCCTGTGCACTTTATTTTGGGTCAGAAAATCCCGGAATTCATGATTCTCATTGATTAGAAAATCTTCCGTCCCGCAAGCCATAAAGATTGGCTGAATGGTCTCGCCATTTTTTATTCTCTCTGCCACAAGATATTCCGGATTTTTTTCACTTTTATCCAACTGATCAAGGTCTCCGAAAATCTGTGTATAATAATCATAATCTGCGATTCCATTATTGCTTCCCGTTTTCATTCCCTTGATCCCATTCACGATCAGTGCGGAGGATAATCCAAACATTTTTCCGAATCTGTCCGGATGATGCAGTGCGGTATGGATCGCACCAAAACCTCCCATAGACAACCCTCCGATGAAATTGTCCTCCGGTTTCTCAGATAATCCGAAGATCTTCTGGCAATAGGATGGTAATTCCTCTGCTGTAAATGTCTCGTATCCACGCCCGGTTCCTTTTCCATCCAGATAGAAGCTGTTCTCGCCTGCCGGCATAACTACCGCCAGATTGTATTTTAATGCCAGCTCCTGGATCAGGCTTCCGGTCAGCCAGTCCTGTGTGCTTCCTGAAAATCCATGGAGAAGATATAACGTCTTCACCGGTCTCTCATAATGTGGATTTCCGGAAAGCATCTCCGGTGGTGCATCATTTGGCAGGATCACATGGAATGTGATGATCCTGCTAAGTGCCATTGAATATGTATTTACCTGTAATAGTGCCATGTTGTTTTACCTCGCTTATTTTTCTATTTTAACTATACCTGAATGTCATTTGTTTTTCTTTCAAAAAGAATAATGGACTGCAAATTTAAACAATATAAGTAAATGGTTCTTTTGCATCTACAAAGTCAACCGAAAGATCTCCTGTGATGCTCCGAAGCCATTCTGGAAGATGCTTCATGCCCCATTCCTCGCTACGTTCGTGTCCAAGCACTAACATTCCCTTATTCATTCCCATCTGTGAAGCGTCCCTTACATAAGCAGAAAGCGTCCACTCTATGATATCTCCACAGATTGCTACATCAATATTCTCTGCATACATATGGCGCATAGGCAGATTCTCCTGTCCAAGTCCGAGACTTCCACCACCAACTAAGACGCTCACACGTTTTACCTGCATTTTCGGATCACCGACAAGCTGTACCACCTTCATATCCAGCGTTTTCTGGAAAAAGTGTGCCAGCTCTTCCAGTGTTGTCTCCGGCAGTTCATAGACGCCTCCGAACCAGCCAAGCTCACCGTCTCCCTTGACGCGGTATTTTCCCCAGCCCAGTTCTTCGTCAAAACCACGGTAAATGCCGTCATCTACATCCATATGCATGTGATCGTGGAATCTCCAGATTGCGATCTGATGCTCTTCGATCAGTTTTTTCTTCTCCAGATAAACCGGATCATCTGAAAGCCATTCTGTATCATCCGCACCGGAGAACCAGGTTGGTTCGTGTGTAATAATGAAATTGGCTCCAAGATCAATGGTCTGCTTAATAACATCCACCGTTGCCATAAAAGTGGAAACTATACCTTTTA
>CAVJMX010000142.1:0-5377 GCA_963650795.1 Bacteroidales bacterium H4 | reverse complement strand
GCTCTGCTGCGGCTCTGTCATAGGTATAAGCGATCTGCATCCAGATATGCTTGTCTTCCGTCATGCCGCCAAAGCGCTCGTTGATGTCCTTCTTGATGGCATTGCTCATCATGGACTTGCCCTGGTTGGTGGTTCTTGCCTTTGCAAAAGCATCCAGCTTTTCACCCTGGATGGTAAGCACCGGCTTCAAACGGAGCATGGTACCGATGGCTGCGGCTGCCGGAGTGATGCGCCCACCTTTTTTCAGATAATACAGGGTATCTAACATAATATAGATACTGCTGTTGAACTTATCGTTTTCCAGAAATTCTTTGATCTCTGCGGCATTTTTGCCGGCTGCAGCAAGCTGCAGGGCATCTAATGCCGACTGTCTCTGTGTTACGGAAATTCGCTGGTTGTTCACGACCTGTACCTTACCGTCATAGTCTGCCGCAAACGCCATGGCGCTTTGACAGGAACCGGATAGACCGCTGCTCATGGGGATATGCACGATCTCATCATATTCCTGTAATAGCTTGTCCCACAAACTGGTAACGCTGTCCGGAGAAGGCTGACTGGTGGCAATGTTCGCACCGGATTTTAACTTCTCATAGAACTGCTCCTGTGTCAGGTCAATATCTTCATAATAAGTAACTTCATCGATCATAAAAGGCATGGGCAGAACATGGATTCCGCGACGGGTTCCTTCTGCCTGTGTAATGCCACTGTTACTGTCGGTTACGATTGCGATTTTTGACATTCTGGTATATAAACCTTCCCTTTACATGAATTAACATAAATTATCCGATCCTAAGTATAAAACTTTGAACCTGAAAGTAATTTTACTGTCAGATCGTCCGAAAGTCAACAACATTTACTGTGGTATGTTCTTTGAAATAGTTCACCAATGCACGGCTGTCGTCATCTGTCAGGTCCGGATCGGATACAAGCAACTGTTCCACGGCATCAGAAGCTACTTTCAAAATATTTGCATCTGTATATATATCACCCAGTACAAATGCAAATTCTCCGCTCTGCCGGATACCGAAGATATCTCCCGGACCTCGAAGCTTCAGGTCCTCAGAAGCAATATGGAAACCGTCGTTGGAATGATTCAGGATCTGTAAACGTTCCATGGTCTCCTTGGCTTCGGAGGAGCTGATGAAAATGCAGTAGCTCTGGAACTCCCCTCGTCCCACACGTCCCCGCAGCTGATGCAGCTGTGCCAGACCGAAACGTTCCGCATTCTCCACCATCATTACCGTAGCGTTTGGCACATTGATACCAACTTCGATAACCGTGGTGGAGACTAAAACATCGATCTCTTTGTTGGCAAATTCTTCCATGATGCGGTTTTTATCCGCCGGACGCATTTTCCCATGGAGATAGGCTACCTGTACGGAAGACGGCAGCGCAGCCCGGAGCTTCTCCGTATAATCTACCACGTTCTCCAGATCTTCCGATTCCCCCTCTTCCACCATGGGACAGATGACATAAGCCTGTCTTCCCGCAGCCACCTCTTTTGCAATAAATTCATAAGCTTTGGGTCGATAGGAGGTTCCTACCACGCAGTTTTTGATAGGCAGACGGTTGGCAGGAAGCTCATCCACCACAGAGACCTTCAGATCTCCGTACAGGATAATGGCTAACGTCCGGGGAATCGGAGTAGCACTCATAACTAACACATGGGGCTCTTTTCCCTTTGCCGCCAGCGTCTCCCGCTGTCTGACCCCGAACCGGTGCTGTTCATCTGTTACCACCAGCGCCAGGGAGGCATATTCCACCTTCTCCTGAATCAGCGCATGGGTTCCGATAATCAGATTTGCTTCTCCGGAGGCAATTTTAGCATATGCCTCTCTCTTTTCCTTTGCTGTCATGGAGCCGGTCAGAAGCACCGGACGGAACGCAATGCCGTATTCTTTTACATAGCCGGAAATGGTCTCAAAATGCTGTACTGCCAGTACTTCCGTGGGTGCCATCAGTGCTCCCTGAAATCCGTTGGCAGCGCACATCAGAAGCGCCAGTACCGCCAGAATCGTCTTACCGGAGCCTACGTCACCCTGGATCAGGCGGTTCATGGCATAGGGACTTCCCATATCCTCTCTAAGTTCCCCCCACACCTTTTTCTGGGCTTTCGTTAAGGGAAACGGCAGCTGTTCGATAAATCTCACGGTATCTGCAGTCTCATACATAGGAAAATGATTCTCTGTCTTCGCCGCCAGGTCCTTGTTTTTGCGAAGTACCAGTAAAAAAGAAAAGAATTCTTCAAATACCATACGGTTTCTGGCAGCCAGCAGCTCTTCCCGGTTCTCCGGAAAATGCAGAGAGTTGATGGCTTCTCTGTGGGAAAGCATGGGGTATTTCTGCAATACGGATAGCGGCAGATATTCTCTTTCCGGAGGATAATATTCCAGCGCCTGTGCTACGGATTTCTGTACCGTCTGGTTGGTCAGTCCTTTGGTCAGGGCATACCGGGGCAAAAGTCTGCCGGATTTCTGCTTGTATTCATCCCAGGTGAACATCCGGGGCTGTTCCATGATCTTATGTGTGCCCCGCTGCTGTACCAGACCGCGGAAGAGATAGAATCCGCCGGGCTTTAATACCTTTTTGAGGAATGGCATATTGAAGAAGGTGAGTTGGATGGAATCTCCGTTGTCATCCTTCAGGATGGCGTTCAAAATCGAGAGGTTGCGGACTTTCTTCACGTTGGGGATGGCGGTAATCTGTCCGTAGATTGCCTGAACGCTGCCGGGGGTGGCTTTGCGGATGCTGACAGGAGCATCGTAGGTCTCATAATCCCTGGGATAATGCCCGATCAGATCCTCCACGGTGAAGACATTGATCTTACCGAACAGAGCAGCCGTCTTCTCCCCTACGCCCTTTATTCTATTTATAGGAATTGCATCACTCATAGTAAGTCCCTCACTTTTCAGACCGTCCGTAGCCCGGGCTGGGCATAAGAAACGCGGCACGCTCTCGCTCTGTCGCAGAGCGTAGCGGCACATAAGCGGTCAAAATACGCCCGCTAAGTGCCGACGTCTGCTTACGGCCTGCTTATTCTTACACCCAGCCTGGCTACTGGTTTATTGAAAAATGCCATAAAACACAGAACTCCCAAAGCGGTCAGATGTCACTCGGGAGTTCTTGGGTTTAATTATTGATTTGACTAAAATTTACTCCACGGAAACGGTGTAGTAATAAATAGGTTGTCCGCCATACTGCAACTCGATATCGCAGGCAGGATAAGCATCCTCTAAGTCTGCACGCAGTGCTTCGGCAGCATCTTCGGTCACATCACAGCCGTAGTATACGCTGATGAGCTCGGAATCTTCATCCACAAGTTCTGCGATCATATCGCGGGTTACGGTTACCATATCGGTACCAACGGCTACGATGCCATGATCGCCGATGCCCATGAAGTCATCCTTCTTGATCTCTTTGTCATCGATCACGGTGTCACGTACTGCGTAGGTCACCTGACCGGTCTTGACATTTTTGATCTCGCGGAGCATGGTCTCTTCGTTCTCTTCTACGGACAGTTCAGGGACGAAGTTGATCACTGCGGTAATTCCCTGAGGAATGGTCTTGGTGGGAATGACTAACAGTTCCTTATCGGTCATCAATTCCGCTGCCTGGTTGGCTGCGAGAATGATGTTCTTATTATTGGGAAGGACGAAAATGGTCTTCGCATTGACCTTATCCACTGCATCTAAGATATCTGCGGTGCTGGGGTTCATGGTCTGTCCGCCTTCGATGATGTAATCTACGCCGAGGCTCTTGAACAGTTCACTTAAGCCGTCACCTACGGATACCGCTAAGAAGCCTACTTCCTTGGGAGGCTGTGCCGCCTTCTCTTCTTCTGCCTTCTTCTGTGCAGCTTCCTTCTCGGAGAGCTTGAAGAGCTTCTCCTGATGCTCTAAGCGCATGTTGTCGATCTTCATATTAGATAATGCACCATACTTCAATGCCTTCTGGATTGCCAGACCGGGATCATTGGTATGTACATGTACCTTAACCACATCGTCATCTGCAACACATACGATTGAATCACCGATGGACTCTAAGAATGCCTTGAAATCTATCTCTGCTTTTACATTGAAAGGCTTATTTAACAGAATGATGAACTCGGTGCAATAACCGAACTTGATCTCTGCTTCTGCCTGTACTTCCAGGGAGCTCTTGGTATCTTCTGCCTTCGCAGTAGCTGCGGGAGCTACGGTCAGGTCGATCTCCTTGCCTAAAAATGCGTCATACGCACCGCTTAATACTTCTACCAAACCCTGTCCGCCGGAATCCACAACACCTGCCTGTTTTAATACGGGCAGCATCTCGGGAGTCTGGCTGAGCACGTAACGGGCATGTTCGATCACAGTTCCTAAGAACTGCTCCAGATCCTCTGCGCCGTCCTCGCACAGTTCCTTCGCCTTGTCGGAAGCACCTTTTGCAACGGTAAGAATGGTACCTTCCTTCGGCTTCATAACAGCCTTGTAAGCAGTCTCCACTGCCTTATCAAAAGCACGGGTCAGAACGGGAATATCCAGTACCTGTTCTTCCTTGATGCTCTTGGTGAAACCACGGAACAGCTGAGACAGGATAACACCGGAGTTACCTCTGGCACCACGCAGGGAACCGCTGGAAATAGCCTTGCACAGGGCTGCCATATCGGCATCCTCACCCAATGCGGAGACTTCTCTTGCTGCAGACATAATGGTCATGGTCATATTGGTTCCGGTATCTCCGTCGGGGACGGGGAATACGTTCAGCTCATTGATCCATTCCTTTTTATTCTCTAAATTCTTGGCGCCGGCTAAGAACATCTTGGAAAGCATCTTAGCGTCGATTTGTTGTAAAGCCACAATTACTTCCTCCTTAATCAATCACTCTTACACCTTCAACAAAGATGTTGATCTTTTTGATCTCGATTCCGGTAAACTCTTCCACTTTGTATTTTACGTTGCTGATCAGATTGTCGGTAACAGCTAAAATGCTGACACCGTAAGCTACGATCACGTGGAAGTCCAGAACCAGTTTATTGTTGTCCAGGGACACATTGATACCTCTGGTGATGCTGTCCATTTTCAGAAGCTTTACCAGACCATCCTTCATGCTGACTCCGGCCATACCTACGATACCAAAGCACTCTACCGCCACACTGCCGGCATACTGTGCAATGACTTCATTATCAATAACAATATTTCCCATATGGGTATTCATAGAAGAACCTTTCATACAGAACCTCCTTCATATTCGGATCACTTGTTTCTTCCGATATGTCAGCCTTAAAAATCTTAAGCTCAGACATATATAAATGTATTTTAACAGCTTTCCTTTGAAAAAGAAACAAGAAAATAAAAAAAATAAATATTTTTTGCTTGCTTTTATTTTGTTTTTCTGTTAA
>CAVJMX010000141.1:0-5557 GCA_963650795.1 Bacteroidales bacterium H4 | reverse complement strand
ATACCCGGGTTATTTTTTTGTAATTATGAAATATCATAGGATACACTCCTCCAATCTTCATAGGATCCATGTCGTTATATACGCTAAAAATAAAAAGGGAATATAAGGAATACGCTTTTTCAGATCTTTTTTGAACATATAAAGAATCATAGAATACAGAAAAATATAAATCAGGCTCAGACAGAGCAGAAGCCATATCGTTCCATCTGCACATATCCATCCGCACATCAGTAAAGTAACGCCGTCCGCCCTGCCAATCGCGTCCGTCAGTACAGATAATAGAAATAACAATGCTCCCGGAATCATAGCAGGAAAAACAGCAAACTTCCACCCGTTTAACAATGTCATCAGTAGTACCGCAAATCCTCCAGCCATCAGCATCCACAGTGGTATTGCTCTCGCCCGGATATCACACAGCCCCAGCCATCCGAGATATCCGCCCCATAGAATTCTCCCGATCCATTCCACTCTTCCGATCATGCTTGTGATCTCACCCTTCTTTCCTTTCATATTCCCTGCATCTGCTGCATTCTTTATAATTTGCTGCCTCTTGTGCCGGGATCTTCTGTACCGTCCTCTTTATCCCCGGACAGTCGCGGTAACTGTGATAGCAGTCTCCACTCTCCGGCACAAAATAGATACGATCTTCCTGTATCCCGGGTACACCATTCATACATTTCTCGCAGGGTCTGTACTCCCCGGGAATTTTAGTCCCCTCCATCGGTTCCACGGAAAGTCGGATATGAGTGCACCAGACATTTGTATGATACACCTCGGGATTTTCCGTGACATACACATAATTCTCCTCATCCTCTGCTCCCGGAATCTCATAGCCGTTCCATTTGTGACCATAATACCGGTTCGCCATTCGGAATCCCCGCCACCCGGGAAATGCGAAAAACGGACGGACTCTGTAAGTCATATTGATCTCATAGATATCTCCGTCCACAGCGCTCTCTAAAAACTGCAGCCCACTGCCGCCTCCATCCAGTGGGGCTTCCTCCAGATATTCCCTGCCCAACTGTTCTTCGATCTGTGCTTTTATCAGAGTATACGCTATGATTACCCCTTCCGGTCGGTTCTCCGCATCTTCCTGCTCTGTATCTTCCCATCCCGCGGACAGTGATCCATAAATACTGAGTTTCCGTCCGGCATCCCATAATGCAACTTCCAGATTATTGTGTAGTCTTATCATCTCCATGGCGCTTCCCATGGACATCAGAAACAGGCAGAATAACGGTACCACCAGTGCAGCTTCTACCGTCATACTGCCTTTCAGGCAGCGCTTTCGGAGAGCGGGCAGTGATATCCTCTTTATGCAGCGGTCAAAAAAGGACAAGACTACGGGGAGAATCTTCGGAGAAGGTCTCATATATTTTTTGTTAACAGTTATCCGCCATTGTTTCCATAAAGAGGACATCACTACCCACCTCCTTTCTACTCTTCTTCCAGAGATGGTGTGTAAGATTTTCTTCGCTCTATTTCCAGTTCATAGCCATAACGGCTTTTTACTTTCACATTCATCTCTATTTCCGTAAGACATGCATCCAGCCGAAAAGCACTGTTTCCTGCCGTGTTCCGTATGTTCTGCTCCACGATGTTCATTGCCCGGCAGGTAACTTTTTCGGAATCTTCCAGGAGAAGAAAGATTCGCAGATAATCCTCATAGCTCATACCCTGTGTCTTATCCGGATCACCGGAATCCGCCATATCCGACAGGTCTCCCTGCAGGATTCCCTGAAGCCCATAGTGCCAGGTGTCGTCATTTTTTAACAGAGGTATTTTTCCTCCCGACAGCAGCGTTTTCACATCATATACGCTCTCCGCAAATGCCCAGCCGAGAATCAGCGATACCGTAAATAATTCACTGATCTCCGGAACCAGCAGGGCCGCTGCCAGCACCTCCCCCAGTGCTTTTGCCACAGCATAATTCTCCTCACTTCCGAACAAATACATTGCATTTGCAGCTTCTCTAACCGCAAAGATACGGTTTATTACATAGCGCAGATTTTCCCGATCGCTTAATTCTCCGCCGATGATGTATTCGACCTCATACCAAAGAGGATTGTCTTCCTTTTCCGCACCATATCTTCCCATATACCGCAGCAGATATTCATGAAACAGAATCCTCTCCTTTGTCTCCTCCCATCCGGTCGGTTGTTCTATGGAAATATTTCCGTGACTGACCGCATTTTCCTTCATTCGCTCTTCTATGAGATCCTCTGCTTCCATTTTCCGATCGGAAATATCTTCCTCTGACAGAACCAGGGAAAGTAATCCATCACTTCGTTTTTCCTCTAATGCCTTTGTAGGACTTTCGATGTGCTTCCCTTCATATTCTTCGATCTGTGCATCCACTGCCTGTTTCTCTTCCGCAATATTCCTGTCCTGCAAACCTTTGGATTCTATGGTCTGCAGCCATTCGGTCACCTGCTGTACGGTCCCGATTCCGATATCGTCTTCTATAGCATTCACAGCCATCCTGCGGAATACCTCTCCCTCCGCATCTGTCAGGAATGCCGCTTTCGTCATCTCTGCCTCTTCCGCCTCCAGTGCGAAAAAATCACGGTACAGAATTTTATCTAAGAAGATGTCTTTCAGAGAGAAATTGCGATTCATATATTCCAGAAGTCTCTGTTCGGTCGCTTTGGTAGTGCCGTCAGTAGTCCCATAAGAACAGTCGATGGCGAAAATGTTATACTGTCTGAGCAATTCCCGGTGGTATTCTGCCAATAGACTGTCCATCCCGATATCCATGACACATTCCGTCTCCAGGCAGATCCCTCCGTACCGGCATCCTTCTGTCAACGCAAGGCACAGCGAAATCAGTACTCCCAGAGTAAGTGCAAGATACACCGTCATATATCCGTTTTCTTTCATAAATAAAGTGCCTTATATTTTCTTGGTCTGATTCGTGATCTTGGTAAAAATAGAGTTGACGATATCTGTGATTTTCTCTTTGAAGATCACCACAAGTCCCACCAGGACCACGATGATCAGAATCACCTCTACGGTTCCCATTCCGTCCTCTTCTGTGAAAAACTGTCGAACTGTTTTCAAATGTGACATAATTTTCCTCCTGTTAGTGATATTATTTTCAGACTCCCACATTGGAAAATGCAGGATACATAATCAGTATCATAACCATCAGCAGAAGCAGCATCATGGGCAGAAGCAGCTTTGTGGATGCTTCTTCACTGAGTTTTCTGGCATTTTGGATTCTCATCTCTTCCGCTGCCTTAGCTTCCTCCCGCAACTGTTCAAGCAGCTGTGTGCTTCCCTTTTTTACATTTTGGGCAAGGAAGGTACTTAAGCGGATATATTCCCTGACTCCTGTCCGCCTTCCGAAATTCTCATATGCTGCGCCTTCGGATATTCCCATACGGATCTCTCTGTTTGCCATCAGCAGTTCTTCGTATGCGCTCTGTTTTGCGGCTCCGGCATCCAGAGCCCGTTCATAATCCTCCGCCACTCTGCCAAATGCTGCCCGTACCGTCAATCCGGCTTCCATGTACAAAGTCAGCTTCTGTAAGATTTCCGGGTACTTTCTTTTTTCTTCCTGTTTCTTTTTCTCCGCAAGTTCATGGGTATCCCGATCCTTGAAAAAGAAAACGGCTGCGGCAGTCAAGAATGTCCCAACTGCCATCCAAAGCCCTGTGTTGTCCTTCCATTCCCAGGAAATCTTTTTCCCGTCCACCGACTCCGGCAGAAGAAAGCGTTCCTGTTCCGGATCCGTTATACGGGATTCTTCCAACATTTCTTCGATAAGCTCCTTTTCCGTTCTCTGCAACGCACTCTCTCTTGCTTTCACGGTAACGATAAGATCCACGGTCCGGTCAAAATTCTCATAACTCAGTTCCGCATATAGGTGTACTGTAGCGTCTTCGTCCGGCAGCCGCACGGTACCGTCCCCGCCGATCACATCGGAAGTATCACTGTTCCATTCCACCCAAAACGGATATCCGGTGTATTCCTCCGTCAGTTCCAGGTCCGTAACAACACTGTCCAACGATTCATTTCTCCCAAGAATCCGTTGCGGAAGTTCTTCCTGAAATGCCTGAAAGATTTGCTGCAATTCCTCTTCCTCATATTTTCTGGGTTCTACGCTGATGGGAAAGGTATATTTTGTGCCGTCTTCCAGTTTGGCGGTTATGACATAATCCTTCTCGCTGCTCTCAGAGTCCTCTCTCTGCATCCAGCCGTTTTCTATGGGATTCTGTTCTCTTCTTCCTGTCACGACAATGAGAGTCAGGCATATTCCAGTGGTAAGAATCAGGACAGACATCGTTAACTTCGTTACGTAATACTCTGTGATACGTTCTTCCTGATTCTCCCCTGGGTACAGGTGGTTCAGATCCGTTCTCACCCGGTCTCTGCCCGGGATCGGCACTCTCCATAAATGCAGCTTTTTATAGGCTTTTCGTACGATTCTGTAACAGATTCCAAAAATACCTCTCTTCCGCTCCATGTCCTCCCCCATCAAAGACTGTCCGCAATACGGTTCATGATTTTCTCACCTGCAGCATATGCACCTATGTATATCGTAAGGCATACGGTCATCACGATATAACCGGTCATGTTGTGATATAACGGAGCAAAATATCCCGGATACGTGCTCCCGATATAGAGAGCAATGGCAAATGGCATGATCTCCATCACTTTCTTTTCCATCTGTCTTCCCCGGAGCAGTGTCATCATTTCCTGCGTTGTGTCCACCTTATCACTTATGAGTTCCGCGGTATTCCGTATGATCTGTGAGACATTTCCTCCTCCCCTCTTTGCCACCGTCAGAACTGCGGAAAATTGCCGGATCTCATCACAGCCGCTCCTCCCGGCAAGGTCTTCCACAAGTTCTTCCAATGTTATGTTCAGGATCATGCCTCTGCGGATCAGTTCCAGTTCCCCATACATCACCGAACGTTCTCCGTAAAGCATCCGGATGTCCTCCCTGCTTTCCAAAAATGCATTTTCCACGGCATATCCCGTCCGCAGGGAATTTGCCACCGCCAAAATACACTCCTTAAACTGTATGGTCAGCTCCCATTGGTTCCTGCTTCGCTGTCTCCGGATGCAGTTCCTGAAATACCAGATTCCGGGAATAATCATGATCACCACAGCAAGCAGGGATCGATAAAAGAACCAGGAAAAGAACAATATCATGCCTGCCGTCTGTAGCAGCGGTTTGATCCATTGTGCTTTATTATGAAACGGCTTCCGAAAGTCCCGCCGCTTTAAGTTTTCCTTCATGAAGCAGCCCTCCTGTTTTTTGTAATTTGCCGACCACAGTTCCTTCACTGTTTTCCCCCAGTTCTTCAAAGCGGTATAAAGGATTCAGCCGGATCTCACCGTTTTCGCAGCCTACGACTTCCGTGATCTCCAGAACTTTTCTGCTTTTGTCCCGGATTCTTCCCAGATGTACGATAATATCCACTCCGGATGCGATCTGATTCCGGATCGCCGGCAACGGAAGATCCATTCCCATGAGCACCATATTCTCCAGCCTGGACAACATATCCGCCGCGCTGTTGGCATGACCGGTAGACATGCTTCCATCGTG
>CAVJMX010000140.1:0-5574 GCA_963650795.1 Bacteroidales bacterium H4 | reverse complement strand
GCGCTGTGGGTACTGCCTGTATCCTTCCTGATCGTAGGCTGCTCCGGCAGGGTACAGAAGAGCTTAAGCAAGAAGCAGATGAAATTAAAAATGGACTGCGCGGACGGCATTCAGGAATGTCTGGAGACCGTACGTGACCTGCGGGCAAACAATGCTCAGGCAGAGTACATGGAAGGTTTAGAGGGCAAGATTCGTGCCGTGGAGAAGCATGCGTTAGTGACAGAGCTTGGCACTGCGGTATTTGTGGGAAGTGCACAGATGATCTTAAAACTTGGCATTGCCACAGTGGCACTGACCGGCGGTGTGCTGTTAGTAAGGGGAGAGATCGATATTCTGACCTTCTTCGTGTTCCTCCTGCTGGTATCCAGAATGTATGATCCTCTGCAGGTGGCATTGCAGAATCTGGCGGCCATCATCAGTAGCAGCGTGCAGAGTGACCGCCTCGACGAGATTCTGTCCCATGACATTCAGACCGGTGCTGACACCATGGATCCCAAGGGCTATGACATTGAATTTTCCCATGTGGGATTCTCCTACGACAGTCAAGATGACGTACTTAAGGATGTGACATTCACAGCAAAACAGGGCGAGGTCACCGCGCTGATCGGACCTTCCGGCGGCGGTAAGACCACGGTGTCAAGACTGGCTTCCCGGTTCTGGGATATTGACAAAGGTAAGATCACGGTGGGCGGCATGGATATCTCCACCATTGATCCGGAGACACTGATGTCTCTGTATGCCATCGTGTTCCAGGAGGTAACGCTGTTCAACAATACAGTGATGGAAAATATCCGCATCGGCAGACAGAACGCTACGGATGAAGAAGTGCTGGCAGCCGCAAAGCTGGCGCACTGCGATGAGTTCGCGGAGAAGCTCCCGAACGGCTGGCAGACCATGATCGGGGAAAACGGTTCGGAACTGTCCGGCGGTGAGAGACAGCGAATCTCCATTGCCAGAGCCTTCTTAAAGGATGCACCCATTATTCTGCTGGATGAGGCGACAGCTTCCCTGGATGTGGATAATGAGACGCTGATCCAGGAATCCCTCTCCAGACTGATCCGCAATAAGACGGTCATGATCATTGCCCACCGCATGCGTACCGTGGCAGATGCAGACAAGATCGTCGTACTGAAGGACGGCGTGGTGGCAGAGCAGGGAACGCCCGCCGAACTGGAAGCGAAGAGCGGTATCTATCAGCACATGAAGGCGACCCAGATGGAAGCCGCAGGATGGAAATTGTAATCAGATAATACTTTTTTAAAGAGCGGTCCGCTTGAATACAGGCGGATCGCTCTTAGCATATTGCGCAATTCCCGCGAAAGACCTATAATACAATCCAACGGCAAAAATGATCCAATGGAGAGGAATACAGAGGGATACTATGAATATAGCAGCAATGAAAAAAGACGATTTTTACAGACAGATGTTCAAACTGACACTGCCCATTATCATACAGAATCTGCTCAGTGCGGCGGTGAATTCTGCGGACGTCATTATGTTGAATTATGTAGGGCAGTCCGCCATCTCCGCGGTATCCCTGGCGGCGAATTATTCCAATATTTTATTTATGGTGTATTACGGACTGGGAACGGGAGCTACGCTTCTATGCGCCCAGTATTACGGCAAGGGGAACCTGGAAGCCATCCATATGGTAGAGGGCATTACGCTGCGGTTTTCCATGGTGATATCGGGCGTGGTGGCGCTGGTGGCATTTTTCCTGCCGCAGTATATGATGCTTCTGTTTACTTCGGATCAGGAGCTGATCACGATCGGCGCCTCTTACCTGCGGATCATGGGCATCACCTATCTGTGCTGGGGCATCACGGAGGTCTACCTTGCCATCTTACGAAGCGTGGGTCGGGTGACGATCAGTATGGTGTTAAATATTCTGGCGTTCGTGCTGAATGTTTTTCTGAATGCCACTTTTATCTTCGGACTGTTCGGCATGCCGAAGCTGGGGGCTACCGGTGTCGCTATCGCTACGGCGCTGTCCCGTCTGGTGGAACTGGCAGCCTGTGTCATTGTGTCTTTCTTAAGCAAAAATGTGAAATTACATCCGAAGTACCTGTTCACACGCAGCAAGGTGCTGACGAAGGATTTCATGCGCCTGTCCCTGCCTGCCCTGGGCAATGATGTGTCCTGGAGTGTGGCGTTTTCCATGTATTCCGTGATCCTGGGACATCTGGGAACGGATGCCGTAGCAGCCAATTCTCTGGTGACGGTGGTGCGGAATATCGGTACGGTGTTCTGTTTTGCCATCGCCAGTGCGGGCGGCATATTGCTGGGAAATATTATGGGAAAAGGAGATCTGGAGAAGTCGAAGAGCTACGCTTCCCGGATGTTGAAGATGGTGGTGATCGCCGGAGCCATAGGCGGTGTCATCGTACTGGCAATCACGCCGTTAGTCCTGCGGTTCGCCACCCTGAATGATACCGCCATGCATTATCTGAAATACATGTTACTCATCAATACGTATTATATTATGGGCTCTGCCGTGAATACGGCGCTGATCGCCGGAGTCTTCCGCGCCGGCGGGGATACGAAGTTCGGACTGATCTGCGATACCATCGATATGTGGTGCTATGCAATCCCCCTGGGATTCTTCGCCGCATTTGTACTGAAACTCCCGGTGCTGTGGGTCTATTTCCTGTTATGCACCGATGAATTCGTCAAATGGCCCTGGGTCATCAAACATTACCGCGAAGGCAAATGGGCGAAGAACATTACCAGAGAAGAAGTGTGATCTTGCGATAAAATATTTTGAAAAAGATATTGACCTAAAGTTAGCTTCAGGTATTATGATAAGGCTATCCTGTGAAAAATAAGGAACGAGACATAAGATTTTAAGTATGAAAGGAGAAGCAAAATGTATCAGAATACTTTAACTTTAAATAATGGCGTGAAGATCCCGCAGTTGGGACTGGGAACCTGGTTTATTCCTGATGAGCAGGCAGCAGAGGCAGTCAAGGCAGCAGTAACACTGGGTTATTGCCACATTGATACCGCACAGGCTTACGGCAATGAGCGTGGTGTGGGAGAAGGTGTGAGAACCTGCGGTGTGCCCAGAGAGGAACTGTTCGTTGTATCCAAGGTGGCAGCAGAGCACAAGACCTACGAGGCTGCAGCAGCAAGCATTGATGAGACCCTTGCGAAAATGGGACTGGATTATCTGGACATGATGATCATTCATTCTCCTCAGCCCTGGGTGGAAGTTAACCAGAGCGAGAACCGCTACGTGGAAGGCAACAGAGCAGCCTGGAGAGCACTGGAAGATGCTTATAAAGCCGGGAAACTTAAGGCAATCGGTATCTCCAATTTCCAGGTGGGAGACATCGAGAGCCTGTTGGAGACCGCGGAGATCAAACCCATGGTCAATCAGATCCTGTGCCACATCAGCAACACGCCGCTGGAACTGGTGGAGTACTGCCAGAAGAACGGCATTGCGGTAGAGGCTTATTCTCCCATTGCCCACGGTGAGATTCTGCATCAGCCCGAGATTCAGGCGATGGCAGCAAAATACGGTGTCTCCGTACCCCAGCTGTGCATCCGTTATACCTTGCAGTTAGGCACCATCTCCCTGCCCAAGACTGGTAACCCCGAGCATATGAAGACCAATGCCGAGGTAGATTTCGAGATCAGCGCAGAGGATATGGAAGCACTGAAGAACTTCAAGCATATTGAGAGCTACGGTGCTAACAGCGGATTCCCCGTATACGGTGGAAAGCTGTAAAACATTATCTGTCGTGGCTGTTATCGTATAATTTCTGGATTTCAGGAGGAAGGTTATCGGGAAGCATGGCATGGATTCCATCCTCATTGCCATCTTCCATAGCCTTCTCGTAATACCAGCATTTGAATTTCAGCATATCCAGCGTTTTTTCCAGCTGTTTCATTTCTTCTTCCACAGCAGCCTTGCGGGCTTCAAACATTGCCTTGCGGTTCGGGTAAGTGGAAGGTCCTTCCTCCACCCACTCGAAGAACTGGCGGATATCCTTGATCTCCAGCCCGGAGCGTTTCAGACATTCGATCATACGAATGGAGTCTAATTCCGCCTTGCTGAACCGGCGGATCCCGGACTGCTTTTCCAAATTCGGGAAAAATCCCTCTTTATCATAATATCTCAAAGTAGAGATCGGCAAATTTGTCATGGCAGATACCTGTCCGATACTGTACATACTGTTCCCTCCGATAAATTTAAAAATTTAATAGTACCTAAAGTCAGCTTTAGGTATTGCTATTGTCATTATAAGATGCCGGCATGAAAAATACAAGGGGTTTGGAGCAAAGGATTTCATTGCGGGAGATATAGAGAGGTGCTATAATTTAGTTAGTTAATACTAACATGGAAGTGAGGGAGGAATTTATGACGGTAACAATGATAAAAGTAATGATTGCCTTAGGAATTATCGGACACGGACTCAACTTATACTGCGACCGGATCTTAAGCATTTTCCCCAACGGGACCATCAAATTCGATAACATCAAAGAGATCGAAAAAGACGGTGTCATGGCGAAAATCATGGAGAGTGTACCGGCGGCAGTGCCCATGCGTTCCGGGGTACTGGGAGCTTTTGCTCTGGTGCTGGAATTCTTAAGCTAGTTCGCACTTTCTGTTTATACCTTTGAGAGATCCCGGGCGCTGGGAGCGGTCATGTTCGTGGCAATCGCATTTTCCTGTATCGTGGGAGCGGCGTATCATGTGAAATGTGCTTTTGCGGAGTACATTTTCGTGAAACTGGGCAGAGACAACAGGGCAAAAGAGATTATGATCGATCTGTATAAAAGTGCTCCGATCCTGCGGCTGTGCGGCGTTGGACTGTTTGTCTATATCGTGGCGCTGATCGTTGGTATTGTCACAGGAATCATCGGATTCCCCCTCTGGGCA
This sequence comes from Bacteroidales bacterium H4, assembly GCA_963650795.1. Taxonomy (GTDB): domain Bacteria; phylum Bacillota; class Clostridia; order Lachnospirales; family Lachnospiraceae; genus Acetatifactor. Next base: position 689 of record CAVJMX010000140.1, on the reverse strand, counting down.
CTGATCTTCACGGTACTGCCGATTATTATCGTAATGTTTCCGCTCCGCATCGTGGGCACCATGCACATTGCCGCCATGGTATCCATGCTGGGTTGGATCTTTTTGATCTGATTGGAAAAATACTATAAAGTTCTGACAAAAGGTGTCGATATTCTTATATAGGAAAATACAGACACCGTGGATGGACAAATAGCTACGGATGGCTGCCTTACGACAAGGCGACCATCCGTTTTATTGTTGGAGGGAGAAATAAATATGGCAGTAACAGGAATCGGCTACGGAAGGACTTTCGTGTATGAGACTCAGAAGAGAGTAAATGCAGGAGATCTGCAGAACGCGGCGAATACGGAATCCCGTTTCGCAGAGAGCATCGAGGAATCGGCAAAAGAAGACGACACCGTGAAGACTCCGGTGACCCGCGGTGTGCGGCTGGCTCGCCGGATCGAGGGCAAGGACAAGGTGCCCTATGGAGAAATGGCAGAGGACGGCGTCATTGAATACAACGGGGTCACCTTTGTCTGTGATTATGAGCACAATCGACTGACACTGGGAGACACCACCAATAAAGAAGACTGCATCAATATCCCGCTGTCCGGTGGCGGAAGCCTGCTGGTGAACCGGGATAACATTGATGAACTGTCTAAGGCCATCGGCATGTTCAGTCCGGAGGATGTGAAGCGGATCCTGGA
>CAVJMX010000139.1:0-5687 GCA_963650795.1 Bacteroidales bacterium H4 | reverse complement strand
ATGGATGTGAATTCCAATATGAAATACGTATCCATCAACGGCGGCGAGAGACTGGAGAACCGTCTGATCGGTTACGTGTTCGGCTTCGGAACACCTCTGGAAAATGAGCGGGTGGTCGAGAGTGGCGACGATTATGTGATCCAGAGAACCGGTCAGGAGAATAAGGAGTATTTAGAGATCTACGGAAGACTCAATACCGGTATCTCTTTTATTATGCAGACTCCACTTTCCAGTATTCAGGAAAGTGCCAAAATTGCCAATCGTTTTTATGTCCTGGTGGGCTGCCTGGGAGCCATGGCGGGTGGCATCATTATCTGGTTCGTATCGAAAAGTGTGACGAAACCGATTCTGGAACTGAATAATATTTCGGAACGGATGGTACAGCTGGATTTTGAAGCAAAATACCAGGGAAAGGCGCACAATGAGATCGACCTGCTGGGAGAGAACATCAATAAGCTGTCGGATTCCCTGGAGCGGACCATTTCAGAACTGAAGACTGCCAATAATGAATTACAGCGGGATGTGGAGAAAAAGGAAGCCATTGACGAAATGCGCAAGGAGTTCTTGGCGAACGTCTCCCATGAACTGAAGACCCCCATCGCCCTGATCCAGGGTTACGCGGAAGGTTTGCAGGAGGGCGTCAATGACGATCCCGAGAGCAGACAGTTCTACTGTGATGTCATCGTGGATGAAGCAGCGAAGATGAACAACATGGTGAAAAAACTTCTGACCCTGAACCAACTGGAATTCGGCAATGATGTGGTGACCATGGAACGCTTTGATATCACAGCACTGGTGAAGAACTATATCCAGTCGGCGGCGATCCTGACCAAACAGAACGGAATCACGGTGCGGATGGAAGAGTATCCCCCCATCTATGCCTGGGCGGATGAATTTAAAATAGAAGAGGTATTCATGAATTTCTTCTCCAATGCGGTGAACCACTGTGAGGGAGATAAGATCATCGATGTGAAAATGGAACAGAAGGGCGGCAAAGTACGCGTGTCGGTATTCAATACTGGTAAGCCAATCCCGGAGGATTCCATCGGTCATATCTGGGAGAAATTCTATAAAGTGGACAAAGCCAGAACCAGAGAATACGGCGGCAGCGGCGTAGGACTGTCCATTGTGAAGGCAATTATGGATTCCATGAACCAGCCTTACGGCGTGATCAATTATAATAACGGCGTGGAATTCTGGTTTGAATTAGAGACAAAATAAAGAGGATTAAAGGATATATTTTATATGAGGGAAGAACAGATGCAGGAAGCACCGGTAAAGGTACTGTTAGTCGGTGTGGATGTCGGGGAAGAAGCGGACTTTGAACATTCCATGGAAGAACTGGCAAGTCTGGCAGAAGCCGCGGAGAAGGAAGTCGTGGGTCAGATCGTACAACGGCTGGACCATGTGAACAAAGCATTGTATATCGGAACGGGCAAGGTGGCTGAGGTACGCAGACTGGCGGAGGAGAGAGGTGCGCAGGAGGTCGTATTCGACAATTCCCTGACACCTTCGCAGGTACGTAATCTGGGCAAGGAGCTGGAGCTTACCGTCATTGACCGTACGAATCTGATCCTTGACATATTTGCCATACGGGCACAGACCAGAGAAGCCAAACTGCAGGTGGAGACAGCAAGGCTGCAATACATGCTTCCGAGACTGGTGGGCATGTACGATGCACTGAGCCGTCAGGGCGGCGGAAGCGGCAGCATGAGTAACAAAGGTACCGGCGAGAAGAAACTGGAACTGGACAGACGTAAGATCGAGCACCGGATTACCGAACTGAAAAAGGAACTGGAGGATGTCAGCAGGACCAGAGATGTACAGCGCAGGAAAAGGCAGCAGTCCCGTATCCCGCAGGTGGCACTGGTGGGCTATACCAATGCGGGAAAGTCTACGATCCTGAACCGTATGGTAGAACAGTTCGGAGAACTTCCGGAGAAGACAGTCATGGAAAAAGATATGCTGTTTGCCACATTAGAGACCAGTGTCCGCAGTATAGACACCGGGCACAATAAGCCGTTTTTCCTGACGGATACGGTTGGATTTATCCATAAACTGCCCCATGGACTGGTAAAAGCATTCCGTTCGACCTTAGAAGAAGTAAAGTATGCGGATCTGCTGGTACAGGTGGTGGATTTCAGCGATGAAAATTACAGACAGCAGATGAAGGTAACCGCCGACACGCTAAAAGAGCTGGGGGCAGGTGATATTCCGCAGATCGTGGTGTATAATAAAGCAGACAAGTGCGGCATGGAATCGCTGCCGCAGAAGAGACAGGATCACTGGTATCTTGCCGCAGGGCAGAATATCGGTATCCGTGAACTGGCGGAAGCCATCGAACAGCAGGTCTATGCGGACAATGTGGACTGCGCCTTCCTGATACCGTACAGTGCGGGAAATGTAGCGTCTTATCTGATGGAAGAGGCACAGGTATTTTCCACGGAGTACAGGGAGGACGGTATCCTGATCCATGTGGATTGTCACAGGCAGGATATGGAGAAATACAAATCTTACATGGTACAATAGATCATGCAATGAGGGAAGGATAATACATGGAACAGAATACACAGCAGGACAGAGCGAAACTTTTGGAACAGCAGGCAAGGGAATACCTGATGCAGTCCAACGATCCCATATTTACACAGTATGTACAGCAGCTGATCCCCAGAATACAGAAGCAGCCCCAGTATGTGGAGCAGTTACAGGCGGAACTGGATAAAAGTGTGGAGTACTGGCACCAGAGGCAGCAGCTGAATGCCGCAAGAGCAGCGGAAAACATTGCGGCAGGACACGCACAGGAGACGGCACAGCAGCCCTCGCAGGAACAGCCGACAGGACAGTTCACCGCGCAGCCGGCAGCAGCGCCTGTTCCCAGGGAGCCGAAGAAAAAGCAGAATACGGAATATCTGGTGGCAACAATCGCCCTCTCCGTGGTAGGAGGCATTTTTATTCTGACAGCCCTGGTACTTATGGGAATGTATTTCATGAACGGATGGATCAAGGGAATCTCTCTGTATGTGGTGTCCCTGGGCGTGGTATTGCTTGCAGAGTTGCTCCTTCGCAGAAAACTGCCGAAGCTGGCACAGATATTTTCTGCCATCGGTATGGCAGCGTTGTATCTGTCAACCATGATCAATACGGTATCCTTACATAATTTCGGCGTGATTCCTGCTGTGGTGATTATTGCAGTGATCACAGTGGGAACGGTATTATTAAGTAAAAAGAGGGATTCTCTGATTCACAGACTGCTGGGAATCGCGGCATGCTGGCTTTGCACCTATCCGTTGGTGGCACCCGGCGGATTTACGGAGGTGGAAGCTCTTTTGACGATAGGATTGATCCTGATCCTTAGCGTACTGTGCTCCTGCGTACCTGCCAAAAGATTCCACACGGCAATACAGCTGATTCTTCTGGCGAGCACAACGCTTTTGGTTTTTTGGGTGCCGGAGTGCATAATGACAGACCCGGTAACAGACCGTATGCCTATAGGCATTATAATTGTTGCATATAGTGTGTTATTCCTGATTGCACACTTAAGTTTGGCGATGCAGGGACGCTATGCTGCAAGAGAAAACCAGGCAGGACATGTGGTGAAGGGCGGCGGACTGCTGGCAATTTATATCTTTTTTATTATCGTGTCCGGAATTATGACAGGTGCGGGCATGAATGAGTACTGGACAACATCACAGACCGACGGATATATCGGCATTTTTGTGCTGACAGCAGTTGCATTTGTAATTTCACTGCTCTCCGTGATTACCTTGCGGAATGCGAAAGAGAAGTGGCTGCCCTGCTATTTCTTCAGCTTTGTAACACTGTGCGCATTCTCAGTGATAGAGGATGACTGGGGAATGGTGATCTGCATGACGGTGCTGTTAGTGGCGGTTAAAATATTGGCGCGCTTTGCAAAAAGCGGTGTGGCAGCACTGGATGCCATTATTACGACGGTTTATTGCATCCTGCTTTTGACCAATGGAGTGAAGACTCCGTATGCGTATGTGCTTTTGGCGGGAACGATCCTCAGCATGTTCCTTGTCTTTGAATGGAGAACCTACCAGGAGATCATCCTCACTTTTTCCCTGGCATTTTTTGCTCTGTCGCATTTGATGCCTATGATAAAGCTGCCGGCATTTTCCGGAATTCTCTTCGTGAGCATTCTGCTGTTCAATAACGTAAAATGCATGCGCGGAAAAGGAATCCTTGTATTTAATGTATTCGTACTGATCGGAGAGATCGGAGCATTGATCGATCTGGCGAACCCGGTATATCGGAATTCCTACATTACTTATTTATGTATGTTTGTGTTTGTACTGGCTTATCTGGTACTGACCCTGCAGGAAAAATATTATAAGAACTTTAAACACAGAGAACTGATCATTGTGATATTTCTGACCTATATGGCATTGATCGTCAAGACGAATATTCCTGCGATCAACAGTATACTGATCATGCTGATCGCACTGGTAAGCGTGACCGCAGGTTTCGTGAAAAAGGATAAGCCCGTCAGAATTTATGGCTTAGTGCTTTCTCTGTGTACCTGTGGTAAAATAGCTTTATATGATTACTGGGGCGCACCGATCCTGCAGAAGACCATACTTTTCTTCGTGGTAGGCGTAATTGCTCTTGTAATCGCCGGAATCTATATTATACTGGAAAAGAAATGCAATGAGTGATGTAAGAGCCACGAAGAAAGAAAAAGGAACAAAATTATGACAGGACGTAATAAAAACATTGTATGTGGAGCCTTATTATGCACAATGATGTTATCCATGACAGCCTGCGGTAACGAGATCCCGGATCTGACGGAAGAGGAATCCCAGCGGGTCGGAGAGTATGCGGCAGTGACTTTGTTAAAATACGATGCCAATAATCGCAGCCGTCTGGTAGATCCCGAAATGGTGATCGCTAAATTGGAAAAGGAAGCCGCGAGGAAAGCAGCAAAAGCAGCGCAGGAAGAGGTAAAAGCGGAAGAGACGGGTAATACCGGTACCACAGAAGTGACGATGCCCACGGCACAGGAAGATATTACTGCCAGCATGGAAGACTTTTTTGGACTGCCGGAGGGTGTCGGCATTACCTATGAGGATTATATGGTAGCAGATTCTTATCCCGAGGACGGGGCTACGGATGAGTATTTTGCATTGGATGCATCCGCTGGGAAGAAACTGCTGGTGCTCAGATTCCGTCTGACGAATGGAACAGAACAGGAAGAGAAGATTGATCTGCTGAATACGAACTCCAGATATATTATTACAGTGAATGACAGCATCAGGGCAAATGCACTAACTACCATGCTGCCGAATGACATGTCTACTTATGCGGAGACACTGGAACCCGGACAGGACCAGGAACTGGTATTATTACTGGAAGTAAATGAAGATGTGGCAGGCGCTGTACAGTCGATAGCACTTCGTCTCGAAAATGCATCAAATGAATATACAATTCAATTATTGTAGATATTTTTTGAAAAAAATAAAAAACAGTGTTGACAAAGGGTATATAGGGTGATATACTCAGTTTCGTTGTCACGGCAACGCCAAGACAACGAAACAACTTCTGAAAAGACTTCAAAAGTTTTTGAAAAAAGTTGTTGACAAATACCGACAAGGTATGATAAGATACCAAATGTCGCGAAAAACGAAAGCTTTTCAAGACAAAAAAGTTTCTAAAAAAGTTGTTGACAA
>CAVJMX010000138.1:0-5776 GCA_963650795.1 Bacteroidales bacterium H4 | reverse complement strand
TATATGAAATTCTTATATCCGGCGTTTCGCCATTTTTTCAAGCAACTTTTAATTACACAAAGGAGGATTCAGCCTATGAAGCACAAACAAGTATTTTCTATGAACATCACCGGTCGTATTGACTATGGTTTCCGCAATGACTATATGTTCCGCGCCGCCCTGCAAATGAGTCAGAAGGCTCTGATCGGTCTTATCAGTTCACTGCTCCACCTGCCACCATCCGCAATTAAGTCTGTCACTATTACTAATCCAATTACTTTGGGTGCAACCATTGAGGATAAAGACTTTATTCTGAATACCAATGTATTACTAAACAATAATACCCTTATAAATCTGGAAATGCAGGTCAATAACCTCTATAACTGGCTGGAGCGATCCCTGAGTTATCTGTGTCGTAACTTTGATCAATTAAATAAAGGGCAAAACTATTCTGAATTAAAGCCAGTGATTCACATTGGCTTTTTAGACTACACTCTGTTCCCGGAGCACCCTGAGTTCTATGCTACTTATCGTCTGTTAAATCTTAGGGATCATTTTGAATATAGTGACAAACTCACGCTTTCTGTGGTAGACTTAAAGCATATAGAATTGGCTACCGATGCTGACAAAGCATATGGCATTGACAAATGGGCTGCTTTATTCCGGTCTATTTCATGGGAGGAAATTCTTATGACTGCTAAAAATGATGAATACCTTATGGAAGCGACAAAGACATTATATAACCTGAATGCGGACGATATGGTCAGACAGCGTTGTCAGGCACGAATGGATGCAGAACTCCAGGAGCAGTATCTGCTGAAGAAGATTGACTCTTTGACGGCGGATAATGCCGCCAAGGACGCTGAAATCGAAGCTTTGAAAAAGAAGCTTTCCGAATTACAGCAAAATACATAATCTCATTTAAAAAGGAGCCTCATATGCAGGCTCCTCCTTTTTGGTGCATCAGGTAGATTCCCGAATGATCAACGTCGGGAAGGTAATGTGGGACTGGACATAGAGGTTCGGTCTTTTGATCTTCTGTAAAATATATTGCCCTGCCTGTACTCCCATATCGTAGACATCGATGTTCACCACAGACAGCATAGGCTTTAAGATCTGGGAAAAGGGAAAGTCATCGAAGGTGATCACCTTCATCTCCTCCGGGATCAGGATCCCTCTGTCGTGCAGAGCATTCACACAGCCGTAGGCGATATAGTTGTCCGCGCAGACCAGGGCGTCCGGGCGTCTTCTATTCTCTAAGATCTGCAGAGTCATCCGGTAACCGCTGTCACAGACGGATTCCCCCTTTTTCACGTATTCTCTGGGCAATAGCACATCATGTTCCTTAAGTACCGTCAGTACCCCGTCCAGGCGCCTCGCTGAGATCTGATCCTCCGGCTTGCCTCCGATAAAAGCCACCGACTGGCAGCCCCGTTCCAGCAGATGCTTTGCCGCCAGTTCTCCCGCCAGCCGGTTATCAATATCGATCCAGCAGAAATGGCTGTTAAAATTCGGATTGCCGATCACAATATGGGGGATCTCGTGGGTAAACAACAGTTCATCCAAAGCCTGGGAAATTACAGAGGCATGGATCACGAAGCCATCCGCCTGTTTGGTATCCGCCGCATCCTGTATAAATTCCGCGCAGGTCTCTGCGGTGATGTTACGGACTACCAACGTGTAATCTTTCTGCGCCAGCATCTGTTCCAGCCCACACAGGATTTCAAACATCTGCGGATTGGCAAAGCCGGTTCCTTTTCCCAGCTCCGCCACGAATACGATGGTTCGGGCAGACTGTTTGGCGAAATTTTTCGCCCGCAGATTCGGATGATAGTCCAGTTCCTCCATGGCTTTCCGCACCCGGTCCGCCGTCTCCTGCGAGATCGAGTAGGAGCCGTTCATCACCTTGGATACCGTTGCCGTAGAAGTTCCTGCCCGTTTTGCCACATCTTTAATGGTCGCTCCCATGCTGCTTCCTCCCATCACATTTCCTCTGAAAATATCTTACCCCTTTGTCCGGATCAGCGCAAATCCTTTTGCCGCCAGATGCCCTTCCTTCAGACCTTCCTGCCAGAGGATCTCTCCCCGAAGCAGTTCCCCGGGAAGTGTCACAGTGTCCTTTTCCATATTCAGGAAAATACGGATCCTCTCCGTCACTCCTTCTTCCGCCTCCAGGTATCTTTCATAGCCGTACACTCTGCTGCCCGGTTCCGCGAGCAGCGTGCGGTACTCCCCCTTGCGAAGCACCGGTTCTTTTTTCCGCAGGGCGATTGCCTTCTGATATATCGAAAACAACGTGTTGCTCTCCTCCAATGTATTCCAGGGCATAGGCTGTCTGTATTCCTCCTCCAGAATACCGGTCAGTCCCGCCTCATCCCCATAGAAGACAGAGGGCATCCCCGGGAAAGTCATCTGGAAGATCACCGCCAGGCGGAAGCTCTCTTCGTCCGGGCACAATGAGCGGAACCGACTCACATCATGACTGTCTAAGAGGTTCAGCTGCGCATAGACCGTCTGTTTCCGGTAGCGCATCCGCATATCCGTCACCCGGCTGTCAAACTCTCTGGCATCTGCCGTCTGTTCTCCGAAAAATCTCCTGCAATGCTTGCGGAAATCATAATTCATGGTGGAATCGAACATGGTTCCGTCCAGCCAGTGCGCCGCGCTCTCCCATACTTCTCCGATGAGAATAGCATCGGGATCCACACTTTTTACGCTCTCCCGGAATTTTCTCCAGAAGCCGTCATTGATCTCGCTTGCCACATCCAGCCGCCAGCCGTCAATGTGGAATTTTTCCACCCAGTAGCGTCCCACTCTGCAAAAATATTCCGCAGCTTCGGGATTTGCCAGGTTTAACTTCGGCATCATCCGCTCGTATCCGAAACATTCATATCCGGGATAATCCTCGGGATCCTCCGGACGCACCACCGGGTAGGTAAGTCCATAGAACCAGTCTCTGTAAGCGGACTGTTCTCCCTTTTTCACCACATCATCAAAAGCGAAAAAATACCAGCCGCAGTGGTTGAACACGCCGTCAATGATCACTTTAAGTCCATTCGCATGGAATACATCGATCAGTCTGTGGAAATCATCATCAGTGCCAAAGCAGGGATCAATGTGAAAATAGTCCAGCAGATCGTACTTATGGTACTCTCCTGCGGTGAAGATGGGATTGATATAGATGGCATTCACTCCCAACTCTTTTAAGTACTCTACATTTTCGCTGATTCCCCGGAGGGTTCCGCCAAGCTTCCCTTTTACCGGCACACCGCCCCATTCCTTCTCTTCGCCTTTCCCACTGATATAGCGGTACTCCGTGGCAAAGCTGTCCGGAAAAATATTGTAGATAATGGTATCCTCCGCCCATCCGGGAGGTGTGACGATGTCGGCACGGTGGTTAAAGGGCAGCTGATAATATTCCGAGCGGTCATCCACGGTATGATCCGTAAATCGTTCTCCGTAGTACAGCACCTCTTCCCTGCCGTCGGACAATGCGAAATAATAGCATAGTCTTTTATAGGGATGCTCCAGTGTGGTCTCCCAGTAATCAAATTCTTCCGTCTGCGCCACCACTTCCATTTTCTGCTCCGTAAACACCACCGGAGTCAGACGGCAGGCTCTGTCTCCGTAATGGAGCCTGCATTCCGTCAGGTCTCCTCTGCCTGCCCGCAGGCGGATCGTGATATGTTCTTCGTCTGTCCCATAGGCATACTGGGACATGGGTATATGTAATACTGCACTTCGATTCATAATTCCTCTTTCTGTGGTCTACCCCTTTACTCCTCCGGAGGTCAGACCTTCTGTCATATTCTTTTGCAAAGCGAAAAATACGATCAGGATCGGCAGGGAAACGATCAGAGATGCCGCCGAGAAAATCGGCCAGCTGCCGCTCATTTCCGTCGCCTGCAGGGAATAAAGACCTGCTGCCAGGGTATATGTATCGGATCCTGTCATAAAATTGATGGCAAATATGTACTCATTCCAGACATATACGAGGACCATCATGGCGGTGACCGCAATGGTAGGCTTTGCAAGCGGCAGTACAATCTTCGTCACCTGCTCTAACTGCGTGGCTCCGTCGATCATGGCAGCTTCCTCGATCTCGACCGGGATCGTGTCAAAATATCCCTTCATGTTCCATAGGGCAAACACTGCCATCGTACCGGTATACACGATGATCAGACCCGTTCTGGTATTGATCAGTCCCATAGGGCTTAACAGCTTATATAACGCCGTCATAGACAGAAGCGACGGGAACGCATACAGTAAGATCAGCAGCTTCAGTATTGCTTTCCTTCCGGGGAATCTTTTCCGGGAAAAGGCATATGCTGCAGGGATGCCGGTTCCCAGGGAGATCACTAATGTTGTCACCGCCAGGATCAGACTGTTCTTCAGCCACAACAGCACCGGCTTTTCCGTGAACACCGCCTTATAATTCTGCAAAGTCACGTGCTTCGGAATAAAGGAAAAGTCCGATCCCAGCAGACTGTTTTCCGCATTCAGGGACACCGAAAATGCATAGAGCACCGGCACCAGAACGAAGAAGCACACCAGGATAAAAAACACATTCACCAAAATAAGCACCAGTACATGTTTTGTCTTTTTACTCATCGGCTCTCCTCCTTTCTGCCGCTCGTCACCAGAGAGAACACTAACAGCATTCCGAAGATCAGAATGGAGATGGCGGAGCTGTATCCGTAATTGTTCGTAATGAATGCCTTTTCATAGGCATAGGTCAGTATGGTATGGATGTTCGCGCCTGTCTTGGATCCCACCTGCTGGGTCAGCAGATAGATGACATCGAACTGTTTGAATGTTGTAAAAGTCGTAATCATAACCGAAGGAGCTATAATGGGACGGATCATGGGAATCGTGATATACCGCGTCCGTTCCAGCCAGGTAGCACCGTCTAACAGTGCACTCTCATAAAAGCTCCGGTCCACGCTCTGCAATGCCCCGTCAATGATCGTAATCATAAAAGGCAGTGCCAGCCATAAGTTCACCACCGTACAGCTGAGGAAGGCTATCCCGTCACTTCCGAGCCACCGTACCGGCTCCAGTCCCAGCTTGATCATCCACTGATTCAGCAGACCGAACTGGGAGTTGAACATGCCGGTCTTCCACAAAAGGATCGATACATACCCCGGCATCGCCCAGGGGAAGATCAACAGTGTCCGGTAGACATTTTTCAGCCGCAGCCCCTTGATATTGAGCAGTGTCGCCATAATAAAAGCAATCACCAGCTGCAGCACCATATTCACCACCGTCCAAAGTATCGTTACGAAAAGTGCCGTCAGGAATCCGTTGTCGAATACCAGCAGGGCATCTTTGTAATTTTCCAGTCCGATAAACTCATAATTATTCCAGTGATAGATGTTCATGTTGGTCATGGAGATATATCCCGTATACAGGATCGGGAAAATAACGATCAACAGGATCAACACTAAGGACGGCAGTGACCAGCTATAGGCAAACAGTGCTTCCTTTCGCTTCTTATTCTGTTGTGTGTTCCCATGAGCATTTTTATTTCTTGCCATATTTGTTCGTTCCACTTCCTTTTGCCTGATTATGCCAAATTACGCTGCTTCGCTTATTTTTATTTTTATTTTGTAACTGTTCAGAACCCCCTTGGGATTCGTAGGTAATTGTTGTGCAAAACAGAGAATTAAAAAAATTTTTCTACTCTGATTTGCTGCTACTTTGTGGATAGAAGTGATGATTTTTAGTGGTCATATGTCAACTTGTGGATAAGCTTCAATCATCGGTATTCCATCCACTTCCTTTTCGCCTTATGAGG
>CAVJMX010000137.1:0-5825 GCA_963650795.1 Bacteroidales bacterium H4 | reverse complement strand
TTACCCATAATCCCCGACGGGAGATACCTCTCCTGTCGGGATTACGAGTTGTAAGGAGGGCGTTAGCATATGGCATGGTGTCCGAAATGTAAAAACGAATACCGGGAAGGGATCACCGTATGTCCCGATTGCGGAGAAACACTGGTAAGTGAGGAAGAACTGACGGACTGGACTTCCGTACTGTTCGGTGAACAGGACGAGATGGAGAAGTTAAAGGATTTCCTTACATACAATAAGATCGACAAGAGTAAGATCACCTTCGACGAGACAGAGCAGGTCTATGAGCTGTTCGTAGATGCGGCAGAAGAAAAAAAGGCGAAGACCATCGCCAGAGTATTCTTAGAACAGCAGGAGAAGGAACGGAAGGAAAATGTTGTGGAGGAGGAAGCTGCGGTAGACGAGTTTCTGATGCCCGGCGTAGAGGAAGATACACCGGAAGAGAAAATAAAATCCGAGGCTTTACTGAAATCAGCTCCCACACAGGGTGGACTTACTTACATGAACAGCGGCGCAAAAGCGGAAGAGAACCGTTCCTCCGCCTGGGTACTGTTGATCGTTGGCATTTTCGGAATGCTGGTGATGATCTTGGGAATCGCAGGTGTGCTTCCTTTTCATATCGGAAATCCTTATATGTTTTACGGTGTTATGAGCGCTGTCTTTATTCTGTTCATTGTCATGGGCGTGGTATCCATGCGGAATGCGAAGATCTTCGAGAAAAAGGCAGAGTCCGAGAACTCTCTGGTAGATACGCTCGTAAAATGGAGTGAGGAAAATCTGACGGCGGAAGGTATCGATGCACAGATCGAAAATGCCGCAGATACTCCGGCGGAAGCTTTGTATTACAAGCGTTTTGAAGTGGTTCGTGACCAGATGAATCATCAGTTTATGAATCTGGATCAACAGATGTTGGAGAATCTGATCGACACGAAAATTTACGAGCAGATTTTCCCGGATACGGACGGAGCGGAAGAATGATTAAAATATCCATCGTATGCGTAGGGAAAATCAAGGAAAAGTTTTACCGGGATGCCATCGAGGAATACAGCAAGCGCCTGGGGCGTTATGCGAAATTAAACATTATCGAAGTGGCGGATGAGATGACACCGGACGGTGCAAGCGCTGCTCTGGAGGATCAGATCCGGGAAAAAGAAGGTGCCAGGATCCTGGCAAAGCTGCCGCAGGATGCTCAGATCGTCACGCTGGAGATTGCAGGGAAGAACTATTCTTCCGAAGAATTCGCAGCGTGGATCGAGGATTGCAGCGTCCGTGGAAAAAGCCACATCTGCTTTGTCATCGGCGGTTCCTTAGGGCTGCATAATAGCGTCTGCAAAAAGGCGGATCTGGCACTTAGCTTTTCCAAAATGACCTTTCCCCATCAGCTGATGAGAGTGATCCTGTGCGAACAGATCTACCGTGCTTTCCGGATCATTCAGCATGAGCCGTATCATAAATAGAACTGTCTTAGAACGTTCCTTAAGAAAAGTGATGAAAATATGACGAAAAAACAGCGTGCATTAGAAATCATAGAACGACTGAAACAGGAATATCCGGATGCCGGATGTACCCTGGATTACGACCAGGCATGGAAACTGTTAGTCAGTGTGAGGCTGGCGGCACAGTGTACCGATGCCCGGGTGAATATCGTGGTAGAGAAGCTGTATGAAAAATTCTCGGATGTGAACGCACTGGCGGAAGCACCCGTGGAGGAGATCGAAGCCATCGTAAAACCCTGCGGTCTGGGTCACAGCAAGGCGAGAGATATCAGCGCCTGTATGAAGATCCTTAGGGATAAATATCAGGGAAAAGTACCGGATGACTTTGATGAACTGTTGTCTCTGCCGGGAGTAGGCAGGAAAAGCGCCAACCTGGTCATGGGGGATGTATTCGGGAAGCCCGCCATTGTGACGGACACCCATTGCATCCGCTTAGTGAACCGTATGGGACTGGTAGACGGGATCAAGGAACCGGCAAAGGTAGAGAAGGAATTGTGGAAGATCATTCCGCCGGAAGAAGGAAGTGACTTCTGCCACAGACTGGTATACCACGGCAGAGAAGTGTGCACCGCCAGAACCCATCCCTATTGTGAAAAGTGCTGTATCAGTGACATCTGTAAAAAAGTCGGCGTATAAAATGCGGGCGGCGGGGAGTTCGCCGCAGACAGGAGAAAGCCTATGAGAATGTATGACATCATCATGAAAAAGAGAAACGGCGGAGAATTATCCAAAGAGGAAATTCACTTTTTTCTCGAAGGCTACACGAAGGGAGAAATTCCGGATTACCAGGTGTCTGCCCTGATGATGGCAATCTATTTTCAGAAAATGACGGAAAAAGAGACCTACGAACTGACCATGGCAATGGCACACAGTGGGGAAATGTTGGATCTGTCGGCAATTCACGGATGTAAGGTGGATAAACACAGTACCGGCGGCGTAGGAGACAAGACTTCCCTGGCGTTGACACCTATGGTAGCAGCAGGCGGGATCCCCGTAGCGAAAATGAGCGGCAGAGGACTGGGACATACCGGCGGAACCATCGACAAACTGGAAAGCTTCCCCGGATTTACCACCTCCCTTACCGCAGAACGATTTATTGAAAATGTCAACAGAATCGGTATTGCCATTATGGGACAGACGAAGGACCTCGCTCCGGCGGATAAGAAGCTGTATGCTCTGCGGGATGTAACGGCTACCGTAGACAATATGTCCCTGATCGCCAGCTCTATCATGAGTAAGAAACTGGCAGCCGGTGCGGATGCCATTGTGCTGGATGTGAAGACCGGAAGCGGCGCTTTTATGAAGAGCAGGGAGGATGCTTTTGCACTGGCGGAAGAAATGGTGAAGATCGGTAAAAATGCCGGACGAAAGACCATTGCCGTAATCTCCGATATGGATCAGCCTTTGGGGTGTGCCGTGGGCAATGCCCTGGAGGTAAAAGAAGCCATCGCCACCCTGCGGGGAGAAGGACCGGAGGATTTCCGGGAGCTCTGCCTGGTACTGGGAAGTCAGATGTTACTTGCCGGTGGAAAGGCAGAAAACGTCGAACAGGCGAGGGAGATGCTGACAAAAGTGATCGAAGACGGCAGTGCCTTACGAAAACTTGCTGAATTTGTGGAAGCCCAGGGCGGTGATCCTGCGGTGGTAACGGATCTCGAACTTTTGCCGAAGGCATCTATGATGGTGCCTGTCTGCGCAGACAGAGACGGCTTTGTGGGAAGAATCGCCTGCGAGGATATCGGCATTTGTTCCCTGCTGTTAGGCGGCGGAAGAGAGACGAAGGAGAGCAAAATCGACCTGTCCGTGGGCATTATTCTTAAGAAGAAGGTGGGCGATGCGGTGAAAGCCGGCGAAGTGCTGGGAATCCTGCATGCGAACGATGAAAAACGTCTGGAAGCAGCGAAGGAGAAATTCCGAAATGCTTACTGCATTACAGACACATGCCCCAAGAAGGAGCCTTTGATCAAGGGAATTTTGCAGTAACATATTCCGGTGCCTTCCGTCATATAGTTCTATATGAAAATGAGAAGAGCACAACACCAAAAAGAAAAATGGATCGATTCCCTGCAGCTTCCCAAGGATGTGTGCATGGGTGCCCTGCGGGTGACATTGACCGGAAATTCCGAAGTGTGGATCGAAAATTACCGTGGGATCCTGGAATATACCGGAGAACGGATCCTGCTGCAGGCGAAGGCCTGCAAGCTCTGCCTGGAGGGAAGCAGACTTTCCATTGACTATTATACCAATGAAGACATGAAGATCAGCGGCAATATCCGCACGCTGCAGTATTTATGAGGATAATGGGGGAAGTTTGACAATGACGGAATGGATCAAGCGGTTGCAGGGATATGTTAAGATCCGTGTATGGGGCTTTGCACCGCAGCGCTTTATCAATCTGTGCAGCAACAAGGGCGTATTGCTGTGGAATATCGAAAAACAGGATGCTGTTTATACAATGTGTGTCAGCCTGAAAGCTTTTTATCAGCTGAGACCCATCGCCAGGAAGACAAAAGTAAGGGTAGTCATATCGGAAAGATGTGGACTACCTTTTTTCGTGCCGGGAATGCTAAAGAGAAAGGCATTTCTTGCAGGGTGCGTGTTGACCGTAGCATTCTGGATCCTTTCGTCCATGTTCGTGTGGGATATCCGGGTATCCGGAAACTGCCAGGTGACAGAGGATGTATTTTTTAAGTTCCTGGAAGAGGAAGGGGTACATACCGGAATGAGAAGGAGTGACCTGAACATCGGGGAACTGGAGAAACAGATCCGCCGCAGATTCCCGCAGGTGACCTGGACCTCCGGAAGACTGGACGGGGTGCGGCTGTTAATTGAATTGAAGGAAAACGATATGCCGATTCCTGTGGAAAATGAGGATGTCACAGAGAACGGAAAAGACCTGGTGGCGCTATATGATGGTGTTATTACGGACATGATCGTGCGAAGCGGAGTCCCGAAAGTAAGCATCGGCAGTGAAGTGGCAAAAGGGGACATTCTGGTAGAGGGCAGAATTCCCATTTATGCGGAGGACGGGACCGTGAGAGAATATCGTCCGGTAATATCGGATGCGGATATCCTTATGGAGCATACCGAGAACTTCCGGGCGCATCTGGCTTCGGACTATATCAGGAAAAAATACACCGGCAGAGAAAAGACGTATTATTTTATTCATTTCGGAGACCGGGAATGGAGACCGAAGGAAAAGTCTCCTTATCTGCAATACGACAGTATCCTGGATACCTGCTCCGTGAAGGCGTTGGAATATCTGCGGATTCCCTGTACTCTGGGCAGAATTACTTACAGAGAATATCAAAAAACAGAATATTTATATACGACACAGGAAGCAAAAACTATTTTACAGAAAAAAATATTGGACTTTCTCGAAAGTTTAGATGAAAAAGGGGTACAAATAATCTCGAAAGATGTTAAAATAGAGACAAAGCGCGCCGGTTGGACCGCCCACGGGGAACTTACTTTACAGGAGGCGGCAGGGGTGCTTGCGGATTCCGTACCGGAGGAGAACGGGGAACTGTGTGCGGAAGATACTGACGGAAATGAGGAATAAGACATAAATGGGTGTAACAGCAATCAGTTTTGAGATGGATACCGAACAGATGCAGAAGATCTTCGGCATGCAGGATGCCTATATCAAGAAGCTGGAACAGGATTTTCAGGTAACCATCGTGGATCGCAACGGCAGTGTTGTGATCACCGGAGAGGAAGAGAATGCAGCGAAAGCATCCCGGGTTCTGAAGCAGTTAACGACACTGTCGGATCGTGGAAATGAGATCGAAGAGCAGAGTGTGGATTATGCCATTGAAATGGGCAAGGAGAATCAGGAAGACAAACTGATGGAAATGGATGCGGACTGCATCTGCCATACCATCAGCGGGAAGCCGATCAAGCCCAAGACTCTGGGACAGAAGGCATATGTGGATGCCATCCGTAAAAATATGATCGTATTCGGATTAGGACCTGCAGGTACCGGTAAGACTTACCTGGCAATGGCGATGGCAATCACGGCATTTAAAAATAACGAGGTCAGCCGCATCATACTGACCAGACCCGCCATTGAGGCAGGAGAGAAGTTAGGATTCCTTCCGGGAGATCTGCAGAGCAAGGTAGACCCGTATCTGCGTCCCCTGTACGATGCTCTGTACCAGATCATGGGTGCGGAGAGTTTTGCCAAAAACATGGAAAAAGGTCTGATCGAGGTGGCACCGCTTGCCTATATGAGAGGACGGACTTTGGATAATGCATATATCATTTTGGACGAAGCACAGAATACCACACCGGCGCAGATGAAGATGTTCCTGACCCGTATCGGCTTCGGCT
>CAVJMX010000136.1:0-5829 GCA_963650795.1 Bacteroidales bacterium H4 | reverse complement strand
ATATGAATCCCAGGAGTGCTGCCATGATTGGCATGATTCCGGCATCTCTTCTGGAGAAGATTACTCCGGTGGGAAATGCGGCAGGGGAGGGAGCGAAGATTACCCTGCTGAATCGGGAGGAAAGACAGCAGATGGATCAGATGACCCGCCGCATGGAATTTGTGGAACTGGCAGTTTCACCGGAATTTCAGGATTGCTTTGTAGACGAACTGTGTTTTCCGGAGCTGTCCTAAGGAGGTAAGCATGATTGACTTAAAAAAACTGAAAGAGATGGGACAGAAGGTGGGTTTCACCTATGTCGCCCTTCTGAAAAGCAGTACGATAGAGCTGATGCCGGAAGTACGGGAAATGTGTGAGAAAAACACCTGCCATATGTATGGGAAACGGTGGAGCTGTCCGCCGGGATGCGGTGATCTGGAAGCCTGTCAGAAAAAAATAGACCGGTATAAGGAGGGGATTATCGTTCAGACCGTGGGACAGCTGGAAGACCCTATGGATGGGGAAACGATGATGGAGACGGAAGCAATCCATAAGCAGTCTTTCAATGAGTTTGAGAAAGAACTCCGTAAGCAGTGGCCGGGGCTGCTGCCTATCGGTGCGGGCTGCTGTACTGAATGTAAGGAATGCACCTATCCGGATGCGCCCTGCCGTTTTCCTGGCCAGGCATTTTCGTCGATGGAGGCCTATGGGATGCTGGTCACGCAGGTGTGTAAAGCAAATGGACTGGAGTATTATTATGGTCCGTGTACCATTGCATACACCAGCTGTTATCTGCTGGAATAACAAGGCTTAGCATTTGTATTGAACACATTGTCCATATGCTATGGCAACAGATCAATGTTTTAGACGCTTCTGACTATTTCATTTTCTGTTATTGCTTTCTTGTCAACAGGTATGATACATTGTGATTATAGAAAAACATGGTAGTTGTGCACAATAAAATGTAAGAAGACAATAAAAAATAAGACATATTGTCATAAAATATCTCATGGTTCTGTTGAAAACCCGGGGGAAGACGAGCAATTGTGAGTCGTGGCAGGATAAGAAATATTTGGACTGTATGTGCGAATGTGAACAGGCTTTTGAGCCGGACAGGGGGTAAAAAATGGGAAAAGAAGAACAAAAGAAAAAAGACCTTAGTGGCGCTTTGAAGAAATTTTACGGAGTTGGTGATTGTGGTTTTACGCTGATGTCGAATATTGAAAGCTATTATTTCAGCTTTTTCCTGACAAATCTGGCACAGTTCAGCCTGCCAATGGTGACATTTATTACAACGGTATCCAGTACGGTGGATGCGCTGCTGTCCTGGATCTATGGTGCGATCCTGAACAGTATCAAGCCTATGAAGTGGGGACGCTACCGTTCCTGGTTGATCGCTATCCCGTGGCTGGTTCCGTTCCTGTATGCATTCCAGTTCATTAAGATCGGTGACGGAATGCTGTCGGCAGTCATCATTATCGTAGCGGCAGTGGCCAGCCATGTGGCATGGAACTTTGCATATGTAGCCAATGTGTCCATGATCTCCGTGGCAGGAAGCACACCGGAAGAACGTTCCCAGCTGTCTTCCACCAGAGCCGCGTGGGCGAACCTTTCCAAGGTGATCTTCTCTTATGTAGGCCCCGGACTTGCAGCAGTTATGGCCGGAATCATCGGCGAGGTAAACCAGTACGGTGCGGCAGCATTTGTATTAGGCTGTATCATGGCAGTTCTCTACTATGCACATTTCCGTATGTTCGATGGATATGAAGTTGTTCAACAGGATGCAGCAGACAAGAAAGCGGCAGCAAAGGACAAGACAGGCGGGATGGATCTGATCCGTGCACTTCTTCAGAATCCTCCACTGATTGCTCTTCTGATTGCGGATCTTGCAAAGTTTATGTTTAACTTTGTACTTATGGGTGTCGCAGCTTATTATTTCTCCTATATTGCCGGCAATGGCGGTATGCTTTCTGCGTACATTCTTGTAACCAATATTTTCTGTGTGGCAGGCGCATATCTCAGTAAGACATTGAGCAACAAATTCAGCACCAGAACCACTACCATCGGTGTTATGGCCATCCAGGCAGTGCTGCTGATCGTATCTTATCTGTTCTACAATAATGTAACATTAGTCATTGTACTTATGAGTGTTGCCATGTTCGGATATGGAATCACGTATGCATGTACGCCGGCTCTGTACGGTGACACGATCGTATATAGTGAGTGGAAGACAGGCAAGAACGCAGCGGGTTGGATCAGCGGTCTCCAGAATGTGCCGCTGAAGGTATCGATCATGACCAGAGGAATCATTATCTCCGCATGTCTGGCGATGGGTAACTTCAGTACGGATATTGATCCGGCACAGGCGCCGGAGGCTCTGAAGAGAGCTATCAGCATCGGCTTCATGGTCATCCCGGCTGTTGCCCTGATCATTGCGGTATTTGCCCTGCTCTTTGGATTTAAGCTTACCCGTGAAAAAGTAAACCAGTATGCAGCGGAGATTGCCGCCCGTTCATAAAACAATACGCTTAGGCAGTGACCGTGAAGGACGAAATTTTATGGGCGAAACAATCAGATTTCATTTGAATCTCCAGATGATGGCAGATGAGATGCAGCCACAGTTTCCGGAATGTGTCTTTGTTCCCGGAGATGACGCATGCTGCCTTCGGGGAACCTGCTTTTACAAGAAGGGGATTCAGTTTGAAAAGCAATATGTGTACATTGTAAAGGAAGAAAACTTAAGACAGGAAACAGTGCCGCAGGTGCACTGTTCCCTGATCATTTTGGGAGAAATACCACAAAAATGGCGGGCCGGCAGCCATAGTCTGCTAGGTCTGCCCTCGGAGACAGATCTTCTGGAGCTTATGAACCTGTGCCAGACCATTTTTAGAAAACATCTCTCCTGGGCGGAAAGTCTTCAGGATATTTTTGCAATGGACGGCAGCGTGGATGATCTCTGCAAAGCCAGCATAGGGTATTTTCAAAATCCTCTCTTTGTTCATGATTCCCAGATGACGGTGATCTCCTGCCCGGTCTGGCGGGACAAGATGATACATTGGGAGAAGGACGAGAGAACCGGTTCCATGATCATGCCGTTGGAAGAATTAAACGAGCTGAAGACGGACAGGGAATATCTGGAAACCATGGTTACCAGAAACGCCCGGATTTTCTCAGCAGAGCTGCGGGGCTATCGTGATATTTATGTAAATATCTGGAATGCTTATGGCAGATATGAAGGACGCCTGGTGATCTGCGAAATCGACAGTGTACTGAAAAAGGGACAATTTGCAGCGGCAGAGTACCTGGCAGAACTTGTAAAGCTGACGCTTGCCCGGAGAAGTAAGAAGGACAATACGTACAGCAGGATATTGGAACGGATGATTATATCGATGCTTCAGGGAAATGAGGTATCCGATGCAGAGATAGACAGCAGGATCGGACAGTGCGGCTGGAAACGGGAAGATACCTATATCTGCATCCGTATGGATGCAGAAGAGCAGGAGGGAAATCCGGGTTCCGCAGCCAGTGTCTGCAACTATGTAGAAGCAAGGGTGGCGGGGAGCAAGGCTGTGTTTATGGAAGACCATATCTGCATCATTATCAATCTTTCTGTTAATCATCACTACACATCCGATATGGCATGTATACTGAGAGATGGCCTTTTTAAAGCGGGGGTCAGCAATACGTTCAGAGATTTCGGCGCATTGGAAAGGTATTACAGACAGGCCTCGGTGGCATTTGCGTACTGCAAAAAGAAAAACGATATGATGTGGTATTACACATTTGACGACATAGCGGTGGATTATCTGTCCGATCTTTGCTGTCGGGAATTTTGCCCGGAGGATATCTGCGCATGTGAATTGCTCCAGCTGAAAGCGTATGACGAAAAAAATAAAACGGAACTGTACAAAACATTAGTCACCTATATATTAAATGAACGGAATACAGTGGCAACTTCTGCGGAGCTTTATGTGGGAAGAAGTACCCTGTTTTACCGCCTGAAGAAGATTCAGCAGATTACAGGACTTGATGCAGACCATATGGCGCAGCCGGAGCAGAATCTGTATCTTCGACTGTCGATTTATATCATGGAAAAAAACATTATGAACATGTAGATTTTGCATTTAAAGAAAATAGGTGAAAAGGGGGATGTTATCATGCTGACACCAAAACAGAATTTACTGGAAACCTTGAAAAAAGATGGAAAACCGGAATGCCTGTGTAATTCATTTACCATGTTCAGGGGAATTCCGGGCGATCCCTGCTTTAAACTGATCAGAGGCAACCGGATTCGTGGAACCAATTCCTACGATCAGTGGGGGACGTTGATCCTTTTTCCGGAAGATGCCCCGGCAGCAGTGCCCTATGTAACGGAAGAAAATCAGGTCATCAAAGATATAGCCGAATGGGAAAAATATGTGAAGGTTCCGGATCTGATTGGAAACTGCTCCGAAGGATGGGAGGATGCAATTGCTGCAAAAGCTAAGATCGATCAGAGAAAATATCTTACGATGGTAGTGATGGGAACCGGAATCTTTGAGCAGCTTCATATGCTGATGACATTCGAAGATACACTTATGAATTTCCTGCTGGAGCCGGAGGCTATGCATGAACTGATCGACGTGATCTGCGAATATCGTCTTACTTATATGAAAATGGTAGTAGAACATCTTCATCCGGATTGCATTGTCTCCCATGATGACTGGGGTTCTAAGACAAGTCTTTTCATGTCACCCGAAGTGTGGAGAGAATTTTTCAAAGAACCGTACCGGAGACTGTATGATTACCTGCATTCCCAGGGAGTCATCGTTATGCATCATGGAGATTCCTACATGGAGCCTATTGTAGAAGATATGGCAGAGATTGGCATTGACATCTGGCAGGGTGTTCTGAATACCAACAATATCGCTGCGATTTCCGAAAAGGTGGGTGACAGAATGCTTCTGATGGGAGGCGTGGATTCTGTGATCGACAGAGAGGATGCCACAGAGGATGAAATACGTAAAGAGACCAGACGTGCATGCGAGGAATATGGACATCTGAAAGGATTCTGGCCTGGAATGACCTACGGCGGTCCGGGAACTATTTATCCGCACGTAGAAGAGATCGTCATTGACGAAATTAACAGATACAATAAAGAACGTTTTGGGGTGGCGATTTTATGATGAACATGGATGCTGATGCGGGGAAACAGTATCTTGGACGAATCGGTTACAAAGGAAATACGGTACCAGACCTTCTGCGCCTGGAGTGGATGATGGAGTGCCATCTTCAAAATGTACCCTTTGAAAATCTCGAAATATACGAGGAGGGGCGGGTACTCTCACTGGACACGGAGGATCTTTACAGGAAGATTGTACTTCAGGGGCGTAGCGGTTATAGCTTTGAACTGAACAAACTGTTTTATGAACTATTGAAGGCAGTGGGGTTTCAGGCATATCCGCTGGGGCGTGGATCAGGGATTATTTTGGAATAGGGGCTGAATCATGAAAAGGAACCGGTATCAGGTTGATACCGGTTCCTTTTCATGATTCAGAAGGAAACAAATCTGCAGCAGGAGGCGGTTTTTGGGATTATCCAGGTTAATTCTGGTGATTTTTTGGATCCGCTCCAGACGGTATACCAGGGAGCTTCTGTGGATGAAAAGTGTTTTGGCTGTCTGAAGGGAATTGCGTTCGTGCTCCAGATACACCTGCAATGTGCGGTAAAGCTCGGTTTTATTTTCTTTATCATACTGGATCAGGGCATTGAGCCGGGAGGCGACCAGGAGCTTAGGGCTGATCTGATGGCTGCTTTGTGAGAGAATATATTCCAGAAGATAGTCATCAAAGCGGTAACACCAGATCATGC
>CAVJMX010000135.1:0-5886 GCA_963650795.1 Bacteroidales bacterium H4 | reverse complement strand
TGATCTGCGAAGCAAGGAAGTCCAGAATGTCATTCAGAACATCCTCGCGCTCGATTCCGTTTCGCTCCACGATATCTTTGACGTACAGTTCGCTGTAGAGGGATGTCAGATAATCCTTCTTATCCTTGTCATACTCCAGTGCTAAAAGCCTCGGCATACCGCCGTAGAGCATATAGGTATCCAGTGCTTTTCGTTCGTCACCGCCCACAGCAGAATAGAACTCCGCAAACGACAGCGGGAACACATGGATCTGCGTAGCGCGCCCGCGGAACTCTGTGGCGATGTCTTTTGACAACCCTTTTGAGTTACTGCCGGTGACATAAACGTCAAGGTTTTTGTATGCCTTGAGTTCGTTCAGCATATCGTCGATAGTAACCTCGATGTCGCCGTTTTCCTTGTCCACTACTTTTGTAGTGAGCTGCACCTCATCAATGAACAGATAGAATTTTTCATCCTTCCTGTCCCGGACGATGCTTTCTACATATTCGCACAGAGTGATCGGATTTCTGAACTTATAATACCGCCGCTGATCCAGCTCAATTTTCAAAATATGATCTTCCGAAATATTCTGCGAAAGAAGATACTCGAAAAACAGATCGAAAAGCAGCACAGACTTGCCGCATCTGCGTATGCCTGTGATGACTTTTATCTCACCGTTCCACATACTGTGAATCAGCCGATTCATATAGGAATCTCGTTTAACCATGTATTTTACCTCGTACTTAGGACGAAACCGTCCGAACTTCTATGTTAGTATGCCACGGTTTTTGAAAAGCATCAATGGTCAAATTCTGTTTTGGCTTCGAAAGATGAAGCTGACCGATTGTTTTCCCCTTCTCCGGTACAGTAAAAGCCGTCTGCCAAAATGCACATTAACAGACGGCTTATCATAAACATACTCCCCTACACTCAGGAATCTGCTGCAACCGGCTGTCATAGTCTGTCTTATTTTCAGGCCTTAGACCCATCTGGCTTTGTGTCCCCGTTTTTCAGCGGGTTTACTTAAAAAAATCTTGTTACATCTTCTCCGGAGCTTCAAAGCCCAGCATGTCAATACAGGTCTCCAGAATATCTCTGGTCAGCACCAGAAGTGCTACCAGTCCCTGCTTACGTTCCTCATTCTCTTCTCCCAGAATCTTGGTCTCATGGTAAAAGTGGTTGAACGCATTGGCAAGATCGTAGATATATGCACATACCTTATGGGGTGCCAGTTCTTCTGCTGCGGTTGCGATCATGGTATTGAACTGTGCCAGCTCCATGGCGAGTTCCTTCTCAGAAGTATTGCCTGGCTGCTGCAGCTTCACAGTTGTCAGATCTCCGCCCTGCTCCCTGTATTTATTCAGAATGGACTTGATACGCACAATGGTATACAGGATATAAGGACCGGTATCTCCCTCGAAAGAAGTAAAACGGTCGATATCGAAAACATAATCCTTGGATGCCTGATTGGACAGATCACCGTATTTTAAGGCAGAGATAGCTACCACGTCCGCTACCTTTCTGGCCTCGGCATCGTCCATGTCACGACCTTCCTTGATTTTTTTATACATCTCATCCTGAGTATCCCTGATCAGGTTCTCCAGACGCATGACGCCCCCCTGTCTGGTCTTGAAGGGCTTGCCGTCCTGGCCGTTCATGGTACCGAAGCCTAAGAACTTCAGCTCGGTCTCCGGCTCCACCAGCTTCGTTTTGCGGGCGCAGCGGAATACCTGTTCAAAATACAGCTCCTGACGCTTATCTACCACATAGATCAGCTCGTCGGGATGATACAGTCTCATACGCTCCATAATGGTAGCCAGATCTGTGGTATTGTACAGGGAGGCTCCATCGGATTTTAAGATCATGCAGGGAGGGATTTCCTTGGTATCGGTCTCTTCCCTGACATCCACCACCAGTGCACCTTCACTTAAGTGTGCATAACCGTTATCCTTCATGTAGGCAACCATTTCCGGAATGATGTCATGGACGTCGCTCTCGCCCTTCCACAGATCAAAGGTTACGTTCAATGTCGCGTAATTTTTCTTCAGATCATTGACGGAAACATTCAGAATATGCTTCCACAGAGCACGATATCCTCTGACACCGCTCTGTAATTTGAAGGTCGCTTCCATCGCCTTTGCCTTATATTCCGGGTCTTCCTTGGACTTTGCGCTGGCTGCGGGATAGATCTCTTCCAGTTCGCTGATGGTAAAGGGTGCTTTCTCGGGATATTCTCCAGTATAATTTTCATCAAAATATACCAGATCCGGCTGTCTCTCCTGTAAGCCGGTGATCACCAGTCCCATCTGTAATCCCCAGTCGCCCAGATGCACATCACCGATCACCTCATGTCCCACATAGCGGTTGATGCGCTTGATGCTCTCTCCGATGACTGCGGAACGTAAATGTCCTACATGCAGTGGCTTGGCCACGTTGGGTCCGCCATAGTCAATGATAATCTTCTTCGGATGTTCAGGCTTTTCCAGACCGAATTTTTCACTTGCTTCCATGCCCTGTAAATAGCTAAGCAAAAATGCTTCGCTGACTTTCAGGTTCAGAAATCCCGGGGCTACTGCCACCACATCGGAAAATACTCTGCTGTCTGTCAGCTTGTCTGCCACGTCGTTTGCGATCATGATAGGGGCTTTCTTATAAAGCTTTGCTCCTGCCATGGCACCGTTACACTGGTATTCGCATAAGTCCGGACGATTGGAAAGCATTACTTTTCCCAGGCTGCCGTCATAACCTGCTGCGGTAAATGCCTGCTGCATTTCCTCTGTCAGCATTTCTAAAAATTTCTTCATGCTAATTAATCCTCATACCTTTCATGATCAGCCGGCTTAGGTCAGGATTCAAAACCGCCTGCTGCTCTATCTCTACGCAATGACATTCATGCCCTGCGCTGTTTTCACTTTTCTTACTATAGCTTAAAATTCGCTATACCGCAAGAAGCAATTACGCATTCCCCGCCTGTGCTTCCCGCTCCGCTTTGGAAAAGGCACAGCCACAGTAATTCTGCCGGTACAGCTCATACTCCGCAGACAGTTCGATGGATCTCTTGTAACCGTTCTTTTTCTTGAAATCCGAGGGCAGCCAGGGAATCGCATATTCCACGGAAATCTCCTGCCCGATCTGGTTGATCTTTGCTGCATTTTTCAGCGGGCTGATCGTCAGGGTCGTGGCAAAATAATCATAGCCTCCGGACGATGCCAGCTCTGCGGTCTTACGCAGGCGCAGATCAAAGCAGCGAAAGCACCGCTCTCCGCCTTCGGGACAGCGCTCATACCCCTTCGCCATCTCATAAAAGCGCTCCGGTTCATAATCCCCCTCCACGATGTCGATATGCCAGCCCTTTTCTTCTTTATTATATGCTGCTATCAGACGTTTCTGCTCTGCCACACGCTTGTGATATTCCTCCGAAAAAGAAATGTTCGGATTATAATAAAATACGGTAATCAAAAAATATCTGCACAGATATTCCAGACAGTAGCTGCTGCATGGTGCACAGCAGCTATGCAGAAACAGGCGGGGCGGCCGGTAATCCGGTCCTGCCTCGCCTTTCTCCTGTAATGTGCTTAAAATTTTTTCTAATTCCTTCTGATAATTTACCTGGTTCATAGGATTTACATCTCTTTAATCATTTGATTTGATTCAAAATCATTTTACACGTTTCCGTGCTTTGATGCAATCCCTACTCTTCTGAATGCATGCTAACTTCCCATATGGCACTTTTTCTAAGCAGAAAGTGCTTCCACTGCATCCTTTATAATGGCTACTGCTTTATCGCAATCCTCTTTTGTTATCATCAGTGGAGGAATCATGCGGATGATATGTGCTCCGATTGCGGTAATTAACAGATGTCTGTGAATACACTCGTGTTTTACCTCTACACCCGAGATGGTGTCATCAAATTCCACACCTATCAACAGTCCCTGTCCTCTTACTTCTTTTACATGAGGAATTTCTTCTGCCAGTTTTTTAGTAAAATAGCTTCCCATATCTCGGGCATTTCCTGCCAAATCTCTCTCCAGCAATTCTTCTACCTCTGCCAGTGCCGCTGCACAGGAAACCGGATTGCCACCGAAGGTGGAGCCATGCGATCCGGCATTGAAGGCTCTTGCCACTTCCTCTGTTGCGCAGATTGCTCCAATCGGCATTCCGCCTCCCAACGCTTTTGCCATAGATACAATATCCGGTTTTATACCATAATTCATATACGACATAACTGCTCCGGTTCTGCACCAGCCGGTCTGTACTTCATCAATCAGTAGAAGCATTCCCTTTTCATCACAGAACTTTCGCAGTCCTGTCATGAATTCCATGGTTGCCGGGTGGACGCCGCCTTCTCCCTGTACCGGTTCGATCATTATGGCAATGGTGTTTTCCGTACATGCTGCCTTAAAGGCTTCCAGATCATTATATGGAGCATAAGAAAACCCATAGGTCATGGGACCAAAACCGATCTGGCATCCATTTCCGGGCTGTCCGGTAGCCGACATTGCTCCAAAGGTTCTACCATGAAATCCCATTTTTGCCGTAACTATGTGATACTTATTCGGACCGTATTTTTCAATGCCGTATTTCCGCGCCATCTTGATCATGGCTTCATTTGCTTCTGTTCCGGAATTCTGAAAAAATATCTTATCCATTCCGATTGTTGTACAAACTTTTTCTGCCAAAAGTGCCTGTGGAATCGTATATGGATAATTAAAGGTGTGCATAATATCCGCTACCTGATCCTGCACTGCCTTCACTACTCTCTCATTACAGTTTCCTGCTGAATTTACCGCAATTCCCGCATAGAAATCCAGATAAGCATTCCCCTCTTCATCATAGATATATTGGTCCTTAGCCGTTTCCGCCAGAAAATCAAATCGTTCATAAGTCTCTATCATGTACTTGTTTACTTTGTCTTTAATATCCTGAACCGTAAGTCCTGTTTCCTTTAATCTCATAATCTTTTCCTCCTGTCAAAACCGCACAGCATTCGTCTCCGGCAACATATTTCCTCCGTCTACCACCAGGTTGATTCCGGTAATATATGTAGAATCATGGGATGCTAAAAACAGCGCAGCCGCACCAATCTGTTCCGGTGTACCCAATTTTTTCATTGGAATTCCCGAAGCGATTTCTCGGATTACCCGGTATGGGTCCTCCGGATGAGATCTTGCAGAATTACGTTCTACGTTCGGCGTCATGATGTAGCCTGGGCAAATGGCATTGCAGGTAATTCCATACTCTGCATATTCTACGGCAATTGTTTTTGTCAGTCCCACAATCGCAGCCTTGGTCATTCCATATGCTGTATATCCCTTGTCACACACCATAGGTCCGGTTACCGATGCTATATTGATAATTCTCCCATACTGCACTTCCCGCATATGCGGAATCACCTGTTGCAGCATGTTCCAGGTTCCTCTGATATTAATATTCATATGCTCATCCAGAAGATCCTTATTGATTTTCTCAAAAGGTGTCATTCTGGCAATTCCGGCATTATTAACCAATACTTCTATTTTACCAAATTGTCCCAGAATATCGGCAACACATTCCTTCACCTGCTTTTCTTCTGATACATCACATTGAAATGCTTTCACATCATATCCCTTTTGCCGGAACCGTTTCTCACAGTCGTAGACATCCGTTCCTCTGCTCAACAGGATCACAGTATAACCTGCCTCACAGAATTTTTGTGAAATACCATATCCGATCCCTTTGGCGGCACCTGTCACCACTGCAATTTCTGCCATATACTGTCCTTTCCTCTGCTTATGCCGTCTACACAATTATGGGTCCGATCTTTTTGCAATATTCTCTGGGGGTCATAGAGGTATACTTTCTGAATTTTTTAATAACTCAAACTTCCCACACCGATAAGGTGTGCTGAACCTTGAAAATTCAATATTT
>CAVJMX010000134.1:0-6230 GCA_963650795.1 Bacteroidales bacterium H4 | reverse complement strand
GTCAAAAGGTCTAAACCCACATGAGCTTGCTCATAAGTGGGTGAAAGACCTTGGAACCCGCTCTGACATGAGCATAAAAGCGAAGCGCCAGCTTTGCGATATGCGAATGGCAGGAGGATTGTGAGAGTGCGTAGCACGGAGCAATCCGTAAGGTATCATACAGAATAGAAGTGAGATGACATTTTATGGCAAAGCAAAAAGAAGTAAAAACAAATGCAATGCGAATCCTGGAATCCCTGAAGATTCCTTATACCCATCACACCTATGAATGTGAGGAATTCGTGGACGGGCTTCAGATAGCGGACAAGCTGTCCCTGCCCTACGAGCATGTCTACAAGACCCTGGTCACCGTGGGCAACAGCAAGAATTATTTTGTATTCGTCATTCCCATCGCGGCGGAGCTGGATCTGAAAAAGGCAGCGAAATCCGTCGGGGAAAAGAGTGTGGAAATGATCCACGTAAAAGACATCAATGCCATCACCGGTTACATACGCGGCGGCTGCACTGCCATCGGCATGAAAAAACAGTACGTGACAAGGATCGATGAGAGCGCCAAAACGCAGGAGCAGATCTACGTCAGCGGCGGAAAGATCGGATCCCAGATCCAGTTAAGACCGGACGACCTGGCGAAAGCTGCTAAGGCGGAGTTCGCAGACATTATCAGACACGAAAATTAATGCATCAGATATACGACGATGCTGAAGATAAAGGAGTACATATGGAAAAACAAAAAACAATCCTCAATTATGATACCGTAGCACTGGATGAAGCGCAGGATGCGGTGATTATCATAGATCAGACCCTTCTTCCGGGTAAGATCGAGCTGATCGCCTTACATACCGCCCAGGAGATGTGGGATGCTATCTACCTGCTGAAGGTCAGAGGAGCACCCGCCATCGGCGTAGCGGCGGCACTGGGCATTTACCTGCTGACAAACCGTATCGAGACCGAAGATTTCGAGGAGTTTTATCAGAAATTCACAGAATATAAGGAATACCTGGATTCTTCCAGACCCACCGCGGTCAATTTGTCCTGGGCATTGAAGCGCATGGACGCTGTGGCTGTCAAAGCAGGCAGAGAAGAACAAAAATCCGTGGCAGAAGTGAAGGAAATCCTGCATGATGAAGCACTGCAGATTCGCGCGGAAGATGTGGAAGTATGCCGAAAAATCGGAGAATTTGGTCTGGAACTGGTGAAGCCGGGCGACGGCATCCTGACCCACTGTAATGCAGGACAACTTGCAACTGTAAAATACGGAACTGCCACAGCACCCATTTATCTGGGACAGGAGAAGGGCTATAATTTCCATGTATTTGCGGATGAGACCAGACCCCTTTTGCAGGGAGCCCGACTGACTGCCTTTGAACTGCATTCCGCAGGTGTGGACGTCACACTGATCTGTGACAATATGTCCGCTTCCGTGATGTCCAAGGGCTGGGTACAGGCAGTGTTCGTAGGCTGTGACAGAGTAGCTGCCAACGGCGATACCGCGAACAAGATCGGCACCAGCGTGGTAGCAGCGGTGGCAAAACAGTACGGCGTTCCGGTATATATTTGTGCACCGACATCCACCATCGACATGGCGACCGCCACCGGCGCGGATATCTGCATCGAGCAGCGTAAGGCAGAGGAAGTCACCGAAATGTGGTATAAGGAGCGTATGGCTCCGGAAGGCGTGAAGGTATACAATCCCGCTTTTGATGTGACGGATCATGAACTGATCACCGGAATCGTAACGGAGTACGGTGTAGCGAGAGCACCTTACACAGAGAGCCTGAAGGAGATCATGGATCGCAAGGCACAGAGAGGCTGATGGTGAAGATATGAAGCGTAATGTCAGTCTCGCGGAGATCTCCGACGGACGTTTATACAAAGCAAATGATATGGTAAAAGCAGACTGTGGCGGCTGTGAGGGGTGTTCCCAGTGCTGCCATGGCATGGGAAATTCCATTATCTTAGACCCTTATGATGTCTACCGATTGACAACGGGGCTTGGAAAAAGCATGCAGGAGCTGTTAGCGACGGCAGTGGAGCTGAACGTCGTGGACGGCGTGATATTACCGAACCTGAAAATGCAGGGAACTGAGGAAGCCTGCGCTTATCTGGACGCAGACGGGCGATGCAGCATTCACCCGTACCGCCCGGGGATCTGCCGGCTGTTTCCTCTGGGAAGATATTATGAGAATGGGAGATTCTTGTATTTTCTCCAGACCGGAGAATGTGCGAAGGAGAACCGCAGTAAGGTGAAGGTCAGCAAATGGATCGATACGCCGGAACTGACCAGGAACCAGCAATTTACCTTACAATGGCATGACCTGTTGCATGCCATGGAAGAAAGACTTACAGGAGAAGACGAAGGGAAACAGCGGGAAGAAAATCTTTTGCTGCTGCGTCTGTTTTATTTATTGCCGCATGATGGGACAACAGATTTTTATTCGCAGTTTACGGAAAGAATAGAACAGTGGAAGGAACAAATCAAACTGATCGATGAGGAGGTTAAGTATGCCGGTATTTGATTTCAGCAGTATCCCGGAAAATGAGAAAAAACAGGATCCCGTATGCACCTACACCACATTCCGCTCCAATGAGGCTGCGGCAAGCCCCGAGAAGCCGATATTGATTTTGGATAACAGCAGCGAACAGTGGAAACATCATGCCATCGGTGTCTTCGGCAATCATAGCAAGCACACCAATTTTGAATTTAAGGAAGAGGGCAGCAGTGCCTATGCCGATATTTTACAGATCGATGCGAGATTCGTAAGCCTCGTCAGATGGCTGGGAGAGAACCACATCAACGTACGCCTCTCCGGGGAAAATCGGGCAGACGGCTATGCGGTATACAAGATCCGTGAGACTGCATTTGGCGGCGGCACCAAGCTGTCGGCGGAAGACGGCTTTTTACAGTTCATGATGGAGCGGCTGTTCGCCAGCAGTGCTCCCGCAGAAGAGGAACAGGGAGAGGACGAAGAGGAAGACGGCGATGATATGAAGCTTACCAGCCTCCAGAGCATCTCTGATTTCATGACCTGCGCCGGAAGGACTATGCCGGAAAATATCCGCCTGTGGGCGCGAAGAAACCTGGCAGTGGCAAGATCCCATGAGGTGTCTCCGGAGGAAAGAAGACACGCCCAGAGAGCACTGTCCATCATGATGAATATTCAGTGGAAGGGCAACTATTTTGAAGCCATTGATCCGGTGGAAGCCAGACGGATCCTGGATGAGGAACTGTACGGCATGGAACGTGTCAAGCAGCGTATCATGGAGACGATCATCCAGATCAACCGTACCCACACGTTACCGGCATATGGTCTGCTCCTGGTAGGACCGGCAGGAACCGGTAAATCCCAGATTGCTTATGCGGTGGCACGTATTTTGAAGCTTCCCTGGACGACACTGGACATGAGTTCCATTAACGATCCGGAGCAGCTGACCGGAAGCTCCAGAATCTATGCCAACGCGAAGCCCGGTATCATCATGGAGGCATTTTCCATGGCGGGAGAGTCCAATCTGGTATTTATCATCAATGAGTTGGACAAGGCGGCAAGCGGCAAGGGAAACGGCAACCCGGCGGATGTGCTGCTGACACTGCTTGATAACCTGGGATTTACGGATAACTATATAGAATGTACCGTGCCCACTTTTGGTGTCTACCCCATCGCTACTGCGAATGACAAGGCACAGATCAGCGCTCCGTTAATGTCCCGTTTTGCGGTGATCGATATTCCGGATTACACTCCGGAGGAGAAGAAGATCATTTTTTCCAGATTCGCATTACCTAAGGTGCTGAAACGTATCGGCCTGCAGGCAAACGAGTGTACCATCACCGAAGAGGGACTGGAGGAGGTCGTGAAGATCTATTCCCAGACCAGCGGTATCCGTGATCTGGAGCAGGCAGCGGAGCATCTGGCAGCCAACGCATTATATCAGATCGAAGTGGACGGACTAACGGAGGTTGTGTTCGACGCAGAGAAGGTCAGAAAATTATTTTTGTAAAGGCAAGAAGCAGGCAGTTGCAGAGTGCGATTGCCTGCTTTTGATGATTATAGCAAAAGAGGAGAGGGAACATGCAATTACCACAGATCATCAACAGCTTATTAGAGAACGATATGTACAAGTTCTCCATGGGTCAGTGTATTTATCATCATTTCAGCGCTTACAAGACCACCTGGACCTTCAAATGCCGGAACCAAAATGTATTTTTTACCCCGGAGATGGTGGAAGAGATCAAGGCGCAGATCCGAGCGTATTGCGATTTGCGTTTTACGGAAGAGGAGCTTGTCTATCTGGAAAATGTAAAATGGATCAAAGGCTCCTATGTGGATTTCCTGCGGCTGTGGCAGCCCAGATATGAAGATTTTGAGATTGGCACGGACGATCCCTGCGGCCTCACCATCGAGACAAAGGGCTCCTGGTTAAATACTTCCATGTATGAGATCCCGACCCTTGCCATCGTCAACGAAGTCTTTTTCCGTATGAATTATGACTATGACAAGCTCTATGCTTCTTTCCGGGAGCGGCTGACAGATAAGATCCGGAAGCTTGCAGACGGGACCTATTGCCTCGGCAATTTCAGTGAATTCGGTCTGCGGCGCCGACTCTCCGCGGAGGCACAGGAACTGGCGGTACAGGAGTTGGTGGCGCATAATAAGGACTATAAAGACTCTGTTTGTATCGGTACTTCCAACGTCTATCTGGCGAAAAAATGGAATGTGACACCGGTGGGCACCATGGCACATGAATGGATCATGTGTACCGGGCAGGGCAATCATAAACACAATCCGGCATATTCCAACTGGTACGCGCTGGATGCCTGGGTGAAGGAGTACGGTGTCCTGAACGGAATCGCCCTGACGGATACGATCACTACGGATTGTTTCCTGAAAGATTTCCAGCTGACCTATTCCACCCTGTTTTCCGGGGTACGGCATGATAGCGGGGATCCTTTTGCCTGGGGAGAGAAGATGATCGCCCATTATGAATCCCTGGGAATCGATCCGAAGCGCAAGACTCTGCTGTTCAGTGACAGCCTGGATTTCGCACGGGCGGATGAACTGCGGAAAGCATTTCAGAACCGTGTGATAGTGGCATTCGGAATCGGAACCTATCTTGCAAATGATACCTGCGAGGAGCCATTGAATATCGTTATGAAGACGACTGCCTGCAACGGCATGGATGTGGCGAAGATCTCCGATACTCCCGGCAAAGAAATGTGCAAGAACGAGGAGTATGTGGATTACCTTACCAGGTGCATCCGGTGGAGACTGGAACATGACAGATAGGGATGGCGGAAATTATGGAATACGAATACATTGAGCATACCTTTGCACCGGTTTATGATGCGGACAGCGAGGTGCTGATCCTGGGGACATTGCCGTCCGTGAAATCCAGAGAGAACCATTTTTACTATGGGCATAAACAGAACCGCTTCTGGAAAGTAATGGCGGATCTGTGCGGCGAGCCGGTGCCGGAGACCATCGATGAGAAAAAGGCGATGCTCCTGGCACACCATATCGCCCTCTGGGATGTGATTCAGAGCTGTGATATCAAAGGCTCCAGTGACAGCAGCATTAAAAATGTGGTGCCTACGGACATCCGGCAGCTGTTGGCGGAATCGAAGGTCACGGGGATCTATGCTAATGGGAACAAGGCGGGAGAACTGTACCGGAAATACCAGCTGCCTCTCACGGGAAGAGAGGCGGTGGTGTTGCCCTCCACCAGTCCGGCAAATGCGGCGTGGTCACTGCAAAAATTGTGTGAAGCCTGGCGAAATACCGTTGACATTACCGACAAAATTCTATATAATGAGACAAATGATACGTAAAGTACCAAAAAACAAACAGGTAAAAGGGGATTATAACATAGAACAGACCGCACGTCTTTTATGGATGTGCGGTCTGTTCTATAATAAGAAAATAAATGACACAGGGCAGTCTTGAGAAAGAGAGAACATATATGGAAGAAAAGTGTTTTTTGCTGGGAGATGTCGGCGCTAATTTTGAATTACATGGATAGAGAGACGATTTTTTCAAAAAGAAGATGTCAAAATATCCCTTCACCTATATCTGCCTGCGGGGCAACCATGAGGAGAGGGCGAAGAATATGATGGATCTGCGCTCCGCGGAGTGGGAGATCCGCCAAAAGTACGGCGGAGAGATCTATGATCTCTCGGAATCTTGAGTGATCATGCCAGCAAAACTCTGGCATTGAACTTTGACAAGTAAATATTATTC
>CAVJMX010000133.1:0-6249 GCA_963650795.1 Bacteroidales bacterium H4 | reverse complement strand
GAGCACGGAACAATCCGTAGGCATCAAAGTCGGGGGCTTTTGACCCCGACATCATATCATTATAAAGTGACAGTTACATAAAAGATCCGCCTGCTCCTTTTTATAAGGAACAGGCGGATCTTTTTAATTACCATATTTCGCATCACCACTAATTCGAAGCATGACCATTCCAGAATTGTGTCGAGTACTTGCCCTCGCATATGGAATACCATTTTACCCAGGCATCCCCCTCTTTGGTCTGGTAGGTGTTCCACACACCGGCTGTGCTGCCATCATTTTTTAACAAATCCCCATAACACTTGGTCTTATCTCCATAATACACATAAACAATATTGGTATCCATGTCCTTATAGGTGATCTGGATTACCTTGTAATCCCGTACTATGGCGATGGCTTCAAAGTCCCTCCCCTGCGGATTGAAGGAATTATATATTTCATAAATCAGCCTGTGAGAATCCTCCTTCGTAGGAGCTGGCGCCGTGCTGGACAGGTACTGGACACTGAAATCTGCTGCATCCTTCTCAGCCTGTTCCCCGAGATCACCGGAGCCTGCCTCTATCAGGGTCAGATCAATGACCTTACGGAAATTCTCCGCATTGGTCATGGCCACGCTGTCCCTGGCACGCTGTACATAACGCAGGTACAGCGGTGCCAGGACCCCGGTCAATACAGCCATAATAGCGATCACTATAATAATTTCTACCAACGAAAACCCCTGATTGTGCCTTCTCATGCCATTACCCCACATCATTCTACTCCATAATCGGTGTCCAGTCGAGTGCTGCGTAGATGTTCGTATAGGAATCAATGATATTCTGTGCATCCTCCTCTGTTGCAGACTCGTCATTGGAGGTATCCCAGTCATCATCATAAGTAAGGAACCAGGGATTGTTCTCATCTGCTGCCAGGTCATAGACCACACCCTGTACTACCTGAAGTTCTGTCCCGCTTACGACATAGTAATACCATGCGCTGTTCGCCGCACCGTTCGATGCTTCATTTGCCACCAGAATTGCGCCGGACTCATCCTCACAGAGATAGTAACGGTTCCTTTCATGGCTGACAAATAACTGCACAGGCTGTCCGTCCTTCATGGTATAAGCATCGAAGATCATGCGGTTCACTGCAAGCTCAGTGTCGGTCTCTCCGATCAGCAGCTCATCCTCGCCATCTCCGTTGATATCCATTTTGACATAACCGACCGTATCCTGCGCATTATCAGCATCCGTCAGATAACTGAGCACAGGGCTGTAATCTGTCTCAAAGATCTGGGAAGCATCCCATTTCTCATGAATCATGGTGCGGTAATTCTCAATAATCTCATCATAGCTTGTGGCAGTGCCAAGAACAGCTGTGGATTCCTGTGTGCTCTCTGCAGTCTGTGACTCTGCTGCAGCCTGTGTTTCCACTGTGCTCTCTACTGCTTCCGTGCCGGCTGCGGTGCCGGTCTCACTCTGTCCGGCAGTGGATGTGTCTGTCTGTGTGCCACACGCTGTAAGCAGCATTGCAGCTGCCAATATTGTAATACCTGTCATTCTTTTTTTCATAACTACGATTCTCCTCCATCTGGTATTCCGATACAGGGGCATATAAATATCCCCTGTATCCTAAAAGAGCTGTCACATAAACGTGGTTCATGCGGCAGCATCTCTTAGTTCTATTATACCTCTGTCTTAAGTAAAGTCAATATCCTATGCTTCAGTCTCTGCTGTTTCCTCATCGGACTCATCTGAGTCGTCAAAATATTCGCATGCTTCTTCCGCAGCTTCCTCCTCTTCTGTTGCAGCTTCACTCTCTTCTGCTTCAGCTTCATCCTCTTCCGGCTCATCCAGTTCCTCGGAATTCTCGAAGAGTTCTTCCTTGTCGCGGGAAGCGAAGAACTTCTTATACAGTGCAACACCTCCTGCACATACTGCTCCGACTGCTGCTACAATGCCAACGATCACAGATACTGTCTTAATAACAGATTTTTTCGGTAATTTAACGAATTTTGCCTTCTTCATGATAATGCGACTCCTTTCTCTTCCGTATCCTGTACCGTCTTATGATACTCCAGATTATTGTAATACGGAGCAGTGAGAAATGCAACTTCTGGCGGTAATTTAAATACACTTTCTCCGATTTGTCTTATTTTCTTTCTGCGCAGACAGCACTCATCTCCAGTGCCCTGGCAATCACGGCATCCATATCATAATAACGATATTCCGCCAGTCTACCTCCAAAGATCACGTTTATCTGTGCATCTGCCAGCTTTTTGTACTCTGCATACAGTGCGTTGTTCTTCTCGTCATTCACCGGATAGTAAGGCTCATCCTGGGGGGTCCATTCCGAGCTGTACTCTCGGCTGATGACGGTCTTCGGGAGCTCCTTCCCCTGTGCATCCCTGCCGAACTCGAACCATTTATGCTCAATGATCCGGGTCCAGGGAGTCTCTCTGTCCGTATAGTTCACTGCTGCATTCCCCTGGAAATTCGGCATATCCAGTACTTCTGTCTCAAATCTTACACTGCGGTACTCCAGTGCTCCCAACGAATATCCGAAATATGCATCGATAGGCCCGGTGTATACGATGGTCTCCGCCAGGGCATCCAGTTCTTCCTTCTGTTCCAGATAATCCGTATTCAGCCGCACCTCTATGCCATCCAGCAGCCTCTCCACCAGCTTTGTATAACCGCCAATCGGAATTCCCTGATAGAGGGCATTGAAATAATTGTTGTCGAAGGTCAGCCGCACCGGCAGGCGCTTAATGATAAATGCCGGGAGTTCCTTACAGTCACGTCCCCACTGCTTCTCGGTATATCCCTTGATCAGCTTCTCAAAAATATCCCTGCCTACCAGGGAAACCGCCTGTTCCTCCAGATTCTGAGGTTCTGTAATTCCGGCTTCCTTTTTCTGTTCTTCAATCTTCGCCGCTGCTTCCTTTGGGGTTACCACACCCCACATTTTATTGAAGGTATACATGTTAAAGGGCAGAGAATACAGTTCTCCGTGATAGTTTGCCACCGGAGAATTGGTGAACCGGTTGAACTCTGCAAACTGTGTAATGTATTTCCATACCTTCGTATCATTCGTGTGAAATATATGGGCACCGTATTTATGGACATGGATTCCTTCCACTGTTTCTGTGTAAATATTACCTGCTACATGGGGGCGCTTGTCGATCACCAGAACTTTTTTCCCTCTGTCAGCTGCTTCTCTTGCAAACACCGCTCCGTACAGACCGGAGCCTACCACCAGATAATCGTATTTCATGGTTCTATTGTTTCCTTTCTCACAAACACATCCTGTTTGCTTATTTTTACCTATAACTTTAGGGCAAACTTATATACCTGTCAACATAATTTCCCAAATAGAACTCTTCAGAACCCCGTTCACAGCATCACCGGTTCATACTTTTTCGCTTTAAACCACTAAATTCTCTTGCATCCTTGCGCAAACTGGGATATAATGGGCAATGACATTTAGCAGAAAGGACGTGCCCCGTGCACAATAGAATACTATGAGTTTTGAATTTATCAAAAAGCTGCCCACACCTGCGGAGATCCGCAAGGAGCTGCCCCTTCCGGCAGAATTAGCCAAGATTAAGGAAGAAAGAGATGCCGAAATCCGTGATGTTCTCACCGGCAAAAGCAATAAATTCCTGGTAATCATCGGACCCTGCTCCGCTGATAATGAGGATTCTGTATGTGACTACGTCAATCGTCTGGCAAGAGTCAATGAGCAGGTCAAAGACAAGCTGATCCTGATCCCCAGAATCTATACGAATAAGCCCCGCACCACCGGTGAAGGCTACAAGGGTATCACCAGCCAGCCGGATCCCGAGAAGAAGCCGGATTTCCTGGCAGGTCTGATGGCAATGCGTAAAATGCACATTCGTGCAATCCAGGAAACAGGGCTTACCGCAGCAGATGAAATGTTATACCCTGAGAACTGGGGATATGTATCCGATATTCTCTCCTATGTGGCTATCGGTGCCCGTTCTGTAGAGGATCAGCAGCATCGTCTGACTGTCAGCGGTTTCGATGTGGCGGCCGGTATGAAGAACCCTACCAGCGGAGATTTCTCCGTAATGCTTAACTCCGTATATGCGGCACAGCATCCCCACTCCTTCATTTATACCGGATGGGAAGTTAACACCCACGGCAATGACCTGGCACATACCGTACTGCGCGGTGCTACCAACAAGCACGGTGCCAACATCCCCAACTATCACTATGAGGATCTGATCCGTCTGTGGGAGATGTACAGCAAGATGGATCTGAAGAATCCCGCCTGCGTCATTGATGCAAACCACTCCAACTCCAACAAGCTCTTCAAAGAGCAGATCCGTATTACGAAGGAAGTCATGCACAGCCGTAAACTCAGCCCTGATTTGCACAAGCTGGTCAAGGGGGTCATGATTGAAAGCTATATCGAGGAAGGCAACCAGAAAGTAGGTGCCGGCTGCTACGGCAAGTCTATCACAGATCCCTGCCTGGGTTGGGAAGACAGCGAGCGCCTGATCTACGACATCGCAGAGTACGAATAAGGCAACCTTTTTAGAAAAATTGCAGAAATCCTTTTAATAACACAGGATTCACAAAACATTCCAATACACATCCGAAGAGAAGCACCAGAAAATAGAGTGCCGATCTTCCCACTCTGCCGGGCAGGGACTTTTTCCCCTGCCCGGTTATATTATGGTGAAAATAAATACTCCGATGCAGATCTTCGCACCATCGAAGTAACAGAACCATTGCCGGCACATAGCACAGATACTGGGGAAAAATACTTACAATTCCAAGCAAAATCCCCTTGATTCCATACCGGTAGATCGCCGCAGCCAAAAAGAGTCCTACGGAAAATCCGTATTTTACGGTAATTCCTCCACAGAAGATCAATCCCAGATAAGTTGTTGCCATAATAATGAGCACCAGGGAATTCCGGCATCTTTTGCACAGCACATACACAAACAGTCCGCTGCTGTCCACAGTCATATATTTCATCCGGTACAGCGTATCCTCATCCAGCATTCCCGCTGTGCCGAACCAGGTTCCCTTTCCGAAGTATACTGCAAACACTCCCATTACCAATCCGGTCAGAAATAAAAAACGCAGCGGAAGCTTTCCCGCCGGCAGCATTGATCTGTCCCATTTCCACAAATCCTCATCCTCCGTTTTCCTGTTATGCATAATATATGCGGATAACATGCCGGATCATGCTTTGCACCACGTAAAAAATCCCATCTGACTTTTCAAAGTCGGATGGGATCTGCTTATTTTATAATCAGGTATTACGCATGAAGATATTTGGATGCATATGTCAGAATGCCGCAGATGGTCTTGGAATCCTGGATCTTACAGTCATAGATCATCTGCTTTAATTCGTCCACGGAATATGCCTCTACGTTGATGAATTCATCTTCATCCAAATGCTGGCTTCCTCTGTCTTTCAGACCTCTCGCCAGATAAATGTCGATCTTCTCATTGCAAAAAGCTACGGTAGTATAGATGGAAGTCAGCAGTTCCACATGGTCAGTATGATACCCTGTCTCCTCCTGCAGTTCCCGCATGGCTGCCTGATCGGTAGGCTCTTCTCTGCCGTTCAGTCCACCTGCCGGAATCTCCAGCGTCTCACGCTCCAGTGCATTGCGATACTGACGCACCATCAGAAGTTTGCCGTCTTCTCTCACAGCCACCACTGCTGCCGCTCCCTTATGGTCAATCAGATCCCATTGGGCAATATTGCCGTTGGGAATCTGCATGGTATCCTGATAGTAGTCGATGATGGAACCCTTCGCTACCAGATCACGACGGATACGTTTGAATTCTTCCATGTCTATCGTCCCCTTCTCATTCAAATCTAAAGCTTAGCTTACTTGCTCTCCAGTAATTTATCTACGCTTACCATCTTGACGCACAGCACGAACAGATCTGTGGCAAGAGCCATCTCTTCGGGAGTCGGGAAGGAAGGTGCAATACGGATATTGGAATCCTTCGGATCCTTCTTATAGGGGAAGGTAGCGCCTGCTCCGGTCAGAGTCACACCGGCTTCCTTACATTTTGCCACGATAGCCTTGGCACAGCCATCCATAGCATCAAAGGAGATGAAATATCCGCCGTTGGGCTTGGTCCAGGTGCCGATGCCTAAGCCTCCCAGCTCCTCCTCCAGTACTTTCAGAACTGCCTCGAACTTGGGTCTCATGATAGCGGCATGCTTCTTCATATGCGCGCGGACACCGTTGATATCTTTAAAGTAACGTACATGACG
>CAVJMX010000132.1:0-6392 GCA_963650795.1 Bacteroidales bacterium H4 | reverse complement strand
ACACTTTTCAAGAAAATATCAACACCCTCCAACAGACATCGCGGCATGACATTCCGTCCACCGTGGGCGTTCTGCGTCTTGGAAGCCTGTGAAAAACCAGTAGCCCCGGCTGGGTATAAGAATAAGCAGACCGTAAGCAGACGTCGGTACTTAGCGGTCGTACTTTGACCGCTTATGTACCGCTACGCTCTGCGACAGAGCGCGAGCGTGTCGCGTTTCTTATACCCTGCCAGGGGCTACGGGGATTCGATAGCATTCCTTAACTAACTCTCCATTTACTCTGCCAGTTCTTCCCACTGTTCGTATAATTTTTCCAGCTGTTCCTGGCAGGCAGTCTGTTCTTTGGTCAGCTCCTGCAATTTCGCCACCTGGGTGCCGATGGCGGGATCGGACATTTCGGTGTCGATCTCGGAGATGCGGGCTTCCAGCGCAGCAATCTTTTCCTCACATTTTTTCAGGTCGTTTTCTTTTTTACGGAGTCTTGCCTGTTCTTCCTTTTGGGCTTTCCAGTCCAGCTTGACTTCGGATTCTGCAGCCTTAGCGGCAGCTGTGTTATCCGCATCTGCACTCTGCGGTGCATTAGCTTCGATGGCTGCCATCACGGTGTCGTGTTTTTCCAGATAGTAGTCATAATTTCCAACATAATTTACGAATTGTCCCTCTGTCAGGTCCAGGATCCTGTGGGCAGTACGGTTGATGAAGTATCGGTCATGGGAGACATACAATATCGTCCCTTCGTAACCGTTCAGCGCATCCTCCAGAATCTCCTTGGACATAATATCCAGGTGGTTCGTCGGCTCATCCAGGATGAGGAAGTTCGCATTGGAGAGTACCAGCTTGGCGAGAGATACGCGTCCCCGTTCACCACCGCTTAGATCACTGATGCGCTTGAACACATCCTCCCCGGTGAACAGGAATGCCGCCAGTACA
The DNA here is from genome assembly GCA_963650795.1 of Bacteroidales bacterium H4. Taxonomy (GTDB): domain Bacteria; phylum Bacillota; class Clostridia; order Lachnospirales; family Lachnospiraceae; genus Acetatifactor. The sequence continues at coordinate 5,462 of CAVJMX010000132.1, read as the reverse complement.
TTGCGGATCTGGGTATTGTTCAGGTATGGATAATCATCGGAGATCTCTTCAAATAATGTCTTTCCGCTGTGGAGCACATGATGCTCCTGATCATAATAACCGATCTCCACATTGGAGCCTAAGCGGAAGGTTCCCTGATCGGCGGGAACGAGTCCGTTTAAGATCTTAAGTAAAGTGGTCTTGCCGCTGCCGTTGTCGCCGATGATCGCCACGTGTTCCCCGCGCTTGATCTCAAAATTGACATCTGAGAACAGCTTATGGGAATCAAAACTCTTGGACAAATGTTCCACGGTCAGCACATCGTTGCCGCTTAAGATCCGGGGTGTCAGTGTCAGTTTCATATCGGTGCGGACCTCGGAGGGCTTTTCGAGTACCTCGATCTTGTCCAGCATTTTCTCCCGGCTTTCTGCGCGCTTGATAGATTTTTCCCGGTTAAAGGACTTTAATTTTTCGATAACTTCTTCCTGATGCTTGATCTCGCGCTGCTGGTTCATATAGGCATTCCAGGCAGCGACGCGCAGCTGTTCCTTTTTCACGGCATAGTCGGAATAATTGCCAATAAAGGTCGTAGCCTTGGACTGGTCGATCTCGATGACTTTGCCGGCGATCCGGTCCAGAAAATACCGGTCGTGGGAGACAATGAGAACGGCTCCCTTATAATTGAGCAGATAGGTCTCCAGCCAGGCGATGGAATTCATATCCAGGTGGTTTGTCGGCTCATCCAGGATAATCAGATCCGGATTCTGTAACAGAAGGCGTCCTAACGCCACACGGGTCTTCTGACCGCCGGAGAGAGTAGCTACCGGTTTGGAAAATTCGTCCTCGGTAAAGCCCAGTCCCTTTAACACACCGACCAGTTCGCTGCGGTAGATATACCCGCCGCCGGTCTCGAAAGCGTGGGTGAGAGAGGTGTACTGCTTCATGAGATCTTCCAGCGCATCCCCTTCAACATGCTTCATATTGTTCTCGCATTCCCGGATCTTTTCCTCCAGACGCAGCAGGTCAGCCTTGACGGACAGCAGCTCTTCGTAAATGGTGTGAGAGGTGTCTACAGTGCTGTTCTGGGCAAGGTACCCTAAGGTCTTATCCTTCGCCAGAACCACCTGACCGTCATCGGGAGCCATTTCGCCTACGATGATACGAAGTAAAGTCGTCTTCCCGGCGCCGTTGATGCCGACGATGGCAGCTTTTTCATGATCTTCTATATGAAAAGAGACATTTTTCAATACCTGATTTTCCACAAATGCTTTTGAAATATTTTGGCAAGATAGTATCATAATCGGAATCCTTTTTTGAATAAATACTTATTAAATGCGAAATTTATTGTACCGAAAAGAAGAAAACCTGTCAATTCATTGACAAGTTTTTAACATATGGTGTATACTTAAGGAAAATCGGAGGTGGAAGCTTTGGAAGCAAAAGAAATTTCACAGGCTGTGATCGGCAGACTGCCCAGATACTTTCGATATTTGGGGGAATTGAAAGATGAAGGTGTAGAACGTATCTCTTCGCAGGAACTTTCCGGACTGATGAAAGTGACCGCATCCCAGATACGTCAGGATTTTAATAATTTCGGCGGCTTCGGTCAGCAGGGCTATGGATATAATGTAGAATATCTGTATCGTGAGATCGGCAAGATCTTAGGACTGGATAAGCAGCATAATTTCGTTATTATCGGAGCCGGTAACCTGGGAAGAGCCCTGGGCAATTATATGAACTTCGAGCGCAGAGGCTTTATCTTCAAGGGAATGTTCGACGCGAATCCGGATCTGGTGGGTAAGGATGTCCGCGGGGTGAAGGTTATGCCCATGGAGCAGCTGGAATCCTTTATCCGGGAGAATGACATTGATATCGCAGTGTTGACGATCCCTAAGACCAGCGCTGTGGAAGTGGCTGACAAACTGGTGGCGAACGGCATTCGTGCCATCTGGAATTTCGCACATGTGGATCTGAATGTTCCGGAGGGAATCCAGGTAGAGAACGTACATCTGTCAGATAGTTTAATGAAGTTATCTTATAACATCAATCGTTACAGTTCGGACGCAAAGTAAGGCAGAAAAAGGAGTGATATTATGGGCAACGGTAACGCAGGAGAAAATGCGAGGAACCGGCAGGAAGCTTTTAAAAGTGCACTTGCGGGAAAGCGTCTGCCCGTACTCACCCTGGATAATAAGTGGTACAAACTGCTGAATAAGACCGGCTCCGTTCCCTTAAAAGAGACGGAGGATGCTCTGAATCAGCTGTTAAAGAGACAGGGGAAGCTCAACACGGAGTCGAAAGACATCCGCAATCTGAAAAAGAAGCTGATGAAAGAGATCGTCCCCATGGTGGATGAGGCAGAACAGCAGGGAGAGAACAGCAAGCTGAACAAGCAGATCGAAGAGCATAAGCGCCTGATTGAAGAGTGCAATGAGAAGCTGGAAGCTTATGAAGACGAACTGAAGGACATCCCCCGGGAGATCGAAAGATTAAATCTTCAGCTTATGATGTTTACTATGGAGTGCTGCTATGATATTATGAAGGATAATGACAAACAGATCAATGAGACTGCAGACTGGGTGAGCGACATACGGATTGAATTAAAAAAGCGCCTGATCGAGAAGCAGCAGATGGAACAGCAGAACCAGGAAATCTACAACTATATGCATGATATCTTTGGTGCCGAGGTGGTCAATCTGTTTGACATGAAATATAATCCGGAGCAAAAATAGTATGAAATATCTGGTAACTGCACAGGAAATGAAGCAATACGATAAAAATACCATAGAGTACCTCGGCATTCCGGGACCGGTTCTGATGGAAAGAGCGGCGCTGGCTGCGGAGGATTTTCTGAAAGAGCGCTTTGATGCCGTGAAAGACCGGACGAAAGTGCTCATTTTTGCTGGTATGGGGAACAATGGCGGCGACGGTCTGGCGCTATCTAGACTTCTTGCGGCGGACGGATACACTGCCGCGGTAAAATGCGTGGGAGATCCACAGAAAGCTACCGAGCAATGGAAAGCGCAGTGGCAGACCCTGCAACATTTTCCGGTGAAGACAGACAGTAATATTGCAGTGAATGAATATAATGTGATAGTAGATGCCCTCTTTGGCGTAGGCTTAAGCCGCCCATTGGAAGGAATCTATACGGATGCTGTGGAAGAAATGAATGCGGCAGAAGGATTTAAGCTGGCACTGGATGTGCCCAGCGGGATCTGTTCGGACACCGGGAAGGTACTTGGCTGTGCATTCCGGGCAGATGCTACGGTTACTTTCGGTTTCTGCAAGAGAGGACTTGTGCTGTATCCCGGTGCGGAATACGCCGGAGAAATCCGGATAGCTAATGTTGGAATCGGACCGGAGAGCTTTTTAGGACAAGAGCCAACGATGTACACCTATGAAAAAGGTTCTGTGCAACTCCCTAAGAGAACCGCTGCGGGGAATAAGGGAACCTTCGGCAAGGCACTGCTTGTCGCCGGCAGCAACGGCATGGCGGGCGCAGCCATTCTGGCAGCGAAAGCAGCCTATCGTACCGGAGCCGGTATGGTGAAGGTGATTACCGCGGAAGAGAACAGACAGATTTTGCAGCAGGGGATTCCGGAAGCATTATACGGCTCCTGCAGACAGCTGGCGGAGAGCCTGGACTGGGCAGACGTCATTGCCATAGGTCCCGGAATCGGCAGAGAAGAACAGGCATTGCAGTGCCTGAAAATGGTAGTGGAAAAAAGCAGAAAGCCCCTGGTACTGGATGCCGATGCCCTGAACCTGCTGGCAGAAGAGAACGGCAGGATATTGGCAGAGGAACTGCGCACTCAGGGAGCGGAGGGCAGAGTGATTCTTCTGACCCCTCATGTGGGAGAATTATCCCGATTATTAAAAAAGACGATCCCGGAGTGTAAGGAGGATCTTACTGCATGCGCAAAACTACTGGCGGAGCGTTTTCATGCCATAGCGGTTGCCAAGGATGCGCGGACTGTGGTAGGTAAGGAGCAGGGAGCCTGTTATCTGAACACCACAGGCAACAGCGGAATGGCGTCGGCGGGCAGCGGAGATGTGCTGACCGGTGTGATCCTGGGGCTGTTAGCCCAGGAAATGGACGCCATGGACGCGGCAACTTACGGTGTATATCTGCACGGCATGGCAGGAGACCTGGCGGCAGGGCTTCATACGGAATACGGTGTGATGGCGGGAGATATTGCCGACTGTCTGATGAAAAATGAAGATAAGAAAGTGTGAAAAAATGACGAAAGAATTGCAGGAAAAAATAGATTCCTATCAACGGGTATGGGCGGAAGTGGACCTGGATGCTATCTGGGAGAACGTCGTTCATATGAAAGAAAATATTGCTGAGAATACCAAAATACTGGCAGTCATCAAGACGGACGGATATGGTCATGGCGGCGTACCCATCGCGAAAATGTTAGAGCAGCTGGACTTCATGTTCGGCTATGCGGCAGCCACTTATGAAGAGGCACATGTGCTCAGAGAGGCTGGCGTGAAGAAACCGATCCTGATCCTGGGATATACGTTTCCCTATTGCTATGAGAATCTGATCCGGGAGGAGATCCGCCCGGCAGTGTACCGCAGAGATACCGTGGAAGAACTGGCTGCAGCTGCGGCAAGGGTTGGACAGAAGGCAAAGGTTCATATTAAAGTCGACACCGGCATGGGCAGAATCGGCATTACTCCGGATGAGGAGGGATTGGAATTCGTTAAGTTCCTTATGGAGCATCCGGAACTGGAGGTGGAGGGTATTTTTACCCATTTTGCCAAATCCGATGAAGCAGATAAAACTTCGGCGAATCATCAGCTGGAGCTTTTTCAGAATTTTATCGACAGAATACAGATAGATATGGTCCGCGCAGGAATCACGACCTACGGTCTGTATCCTTCCGAAGAAGTAAGCAAAGACATTGTACCCCTGCGGGTAGCCATGTCTCTCTACAGCCATATTATTTATTGCAAGACGATCCATGCGGGACAGAGTGTCAGCTACGGAGGACTCTTCACCGCAACGAAAGATACCAGAGTGGCAACGATCCCTGTGGGCTACGGGGACGGCTATCCCAGAAGCCTGTCCGGTAAGGGCTATGTGCTGATCCATGGGAAGAAGGCACCGATCCTCGGAAGAGTCTGCATGGATCAGTTCATGGTGGATATCACAGAGATTCCGGGAGCCATGGAAGGTGACAGAGTGACACTGCTCGGTGCGGACGGCGCAGAGCGGATCACCGCAGAAGAACTGGGAGAGCTTTCCGGCAGATTTAATTATGAATTTGTCTGTGCCCTGGGCAAACGGATCCCCAGAGTCTACAGACGAAACGGTGAGATCACAGAAGTAAAGGACTATTTTGAAAATTTCTGACGGATCAAAAGTGTTCGTATAACTCCGTAAGAATCGGCAATACTTATCCTAAAACGCTGATGTAAGCCTGCAAATAAAAAGTCAAGCTTATTTTTATGAACATTGAAAATTTTATACA
>CAVJMX010000131.1:0-6494 GCA_963650795.1 Bacteroidales bacterium H4 | reverse complement strand
AAGCCTTATCAGGGCTTCAGGAACGTCATCACCTCGTCGAGACTTTTCCCACTTTAGACGTATGCGTCCATTATGGTTTCAGCCTCTTGCTGGCGCTTTTGTTCTTGAACACTTATATATTTTTATTACGATGAATATACTGCAAAAAATGCAGGATATAATGGTATTGTAGAATTAGACACCGCTGTAGAAAATTATATAGAAACTGGCTATAAGGAATATATAAATGACTAAGACTTTCCATACCCAAAATGGGCTTCGCACCTTGAAAATTCAATATTTCAGCTAACAAAATAACGATTTATGCCGCTACAATCTTTGGATGGAGTGCATTTTGCAGATATTTCGGCAGTCTCGCTTCAAAATCAGCAGTAAATGCAGTCAGTTGTTCGTCACTGAGCTTTAAGATTTCCTGAAGAAGTCTGCCGACATGGTGTTTAGAAAAAATCTCTGAACGCAGTCAATTAAGGCTTTTTCATCGGAATGGTTTTGTGGTATACTGTACATGGCATAAATCTCCTCTGTTAAAATGGTTTCTTGACAACTCCATTATACCAAACGGAACAGGTGTATGCCTCTTTTTTGGCTGAAATATTGAATTTTCAAGGTTCAACACACCATATCGGTGTGGCAAGTTTTAGTAAATAAAATTTGACAGGAAGGAGCAGACAGGCATATGAAATACACACTGGATTATGAAAAGTACGCAGAACTGGCAAGACGCGTAGCAGCGGAAGGAAGCGTGCTGCTACGAAATGAGGACAACGTCATGCCTCTGCGAAAAGGGCAGAAGGTGTCGATCTTCGGCAGAACGCAGTTCAGACATTATAAGAGCGGTACAGGCTCCGGCGGCATGGTCAATGCCCCCTATGTCACGAATATTACGGACAGTCTGAAAGAAGACGGAACCGTGCAGGTGAACGAAGTCCTAGAAGCACAGTACAGAGAGTGGTTGAAAAGCCATCCCTTTGATGAGGGAGAAGGCTGGGCGATGGAGCCCTGGAATCAGGAAGAGATGCCAGTAAGCGCAGAGCTTGCGGCGCGGGCGGCAGAGGTGTCGGACCTGGCGATCGTAGTCATCGGTCGTACCGCCGGTGAGGACAAGGATAACAGCGCCACGGAAGGCAGCTATCTATTGACCGCTGCAGAGGAAGAGATCCTCCGGAATGTCTGCCATGCGTTTCCCCGGACAATCGTAGTATTGAATGTGGGAAATGTCATGGATATGAAGTGGGTCGACAGATATCAGCCACAGGCAGTACTCTATGTATGGCAGGGTGGTCAGGAGGGCGGCAGAGCAACTGCGGACATTCTGACCGGAAAGGTAAATCCCAGTGGCAAGCTCAGTGATACGATTGCGGAGGATATTGAAGATTACCCTTCTACGGAAAATTTCGGGGATTCGGTGGAGAATTTCTATACAGAGGATATCTATGTAGGCTATCGCTATTTCGAGACATTTGCCAGAGATAAAGTAAAGTACCCCTTTGGCTTCGGTCTATCCTACACGAGCTTCCAGACGGAGACTATGGGAGTGTCAGTGCAGGGAACTGCGGTTTCAGTTATAGTGAAAGTTACGAATGTGGGCGGCGTATCCGGCAGAGAAACTATGCAGCTGTATCTGGGAGCACCCCAGGGAAAATTAGGCAAACCATTACGTCAGCTGGCAGCTTATGCGAAGACGAAAGAGCTGACACCCGGCGAGAACGAAGAAATGATCCTGAAGACAGATCTGACAGAGTTCGCTTCCTATGATGACAGCGGTGTCACCGGACACAGGTCCTGCTACGTACTGGAGGAAGGAGACTATATACTCTATGTGGGTACAGATGTGCGCAGTGCGAGAGAGGTCGGGAAAGTCACATTATCTGAGCTGCAGATTGTGCGGACAGCCACTGAGGCACTGGCGCCGGTGCAGGCATTTAAGCGCTTAAGACCTTTCTTTCTCGGTGAAAGCGACCATGCCATCGCCAACTGGGAGGACGTTCCCCTGCGGACTGTCAATCTGGCGGAACGTATTATGCAGGAAAGACCGACACAGAGCGAATATGTGGGCGACCAGGGGTGGAAATTAGCGGATGTCTATGATAAAAAGATTACACTGGAGCAGTTCCTGACACAGCTGTCAGACAAAGATCTGATCTGTATGACCAGAGGAGAGGGCATGTGTTCTCCCAAAGTAACTCCGGGTACGGCAGCAGCTTTCGGCGGCGTGACGGACTCTCTGACACAGTTCGGGATCCCGGTGGCGTGCTGCTCGGATGGACCCTCCGGTATCCGTATGGATTGCGGTAATATGGCATATGCGCTGCCTAACGGTACGTCGCTGGCATGTACTTTTGATCCGGAGCTGGTGGAAGAGTTGTATGAGATGGAGGGAATGGAGCTTCGTAAGAACAAAATTGATTCGCTTCTTGGACCCGGTATCAACATCCACAGGAATCCGTTAAACGGACGTAATTTTGAGTATTTTTCTGAGGATCCGTACCTCACCGGAACCATGGCGGCAGCACAGCTTATCGGTATGGGCAAATACGGTGTCACAGGTACCATCAAGCATTTTGCATGTAATAACCAGGAATATAAACGCCACGATGCCAACAGCATCGTATCCGAGAGAGCACTGCGGGAGATCTATCTGAAGGGCTTCGAGATTGCCGTGAAGCAGGGTGGTGCCTACAGCATTATGTCTACCTATGGACCTGTCAACGGACTGTGGACCGCTGGCAGCTATGATCTCCTAACGACGATTCTCCGTAAGGAATGGGGCTATCAGGGTATCGTCATGACCGACTGGTGGGCGAAGATTAATGAGGAAGGCGGACCTGCATCCTGGAAGCAGACGACTGCCATGGTACGGGCACAGAATGACATCTATATGGTCGTAGCAGATGCAGCAGCCAACTCAGCAGGAGACAATACTGCAGAAGGATTGGCAGACGGCAGACTGACCCGCGCACAGCTTACAAGGAATGCAGCAAATATCTGCAGCTTCCTGTTACGCTCTGTTGCCATGGAACGGCTTCTGGACAGAGAGGAAGAGGAGTATACGGAGCTTCACAGTCCGGTAAGTACCGAGGGCGCCGGGGACAGCGGACAGATGCTGGCACGCCTGGAACTGCCTGAGCCGAAGCTATTGGAAGATATAGAGCTCCCGATTGAGAATCTGTCCACGAAGAAGGGTACCGTTGCAGTGTATCAGCTGCATTTTCCGTCCATTGGAAAATATGAGCTGGTTTTCCGAATGAGCTCTGTGCTGGGACCGGTGGCGCAGTTGCCAATCTCCGTATTTATGAACAATACGCTGCAGCAGACTGTGACCATCAGCGGTACGGAAGGTAATATCGTGGAACACGTCGTAACACTGCCTATCCGGCAGGGCGGCGAGAAATACATGAAATTGTATTTCGGAGAGAGCGGTATCGATATGGGTCGGATGTTTTTGCGGTATGCAGGGAAAAACGACATTGAGAGTTTTCGAAATGAATAGAATTTAATAAAAAACTATTAGCAAAGGCTCCTGGTTTCATTCACCGGGAGCCTTTGTCTGTATGCCTTGTTGTTAAATTAGACTTCTGCGTTCTTTCAACTCTTCTCGCATTCTGGCGTTAAACTCGCCATGCAGAGGATATACCTTCAGCATGATAAAACAGAGAATACCCATAACGATCAGGGGCCAGATACAGATATCAATGACTGTTGCCTTTAACTGCGGAGTGACAATCGTATAGTTGACATAGCCGACTGCGGACAAAGCAATGCCAACGACCAGAGTAGAGATAGATCCACTGAGCTTCTTCAACAGAGTAACGGCACTGTTAACAAAAGCAGCCTGGGAAGTATGGAACTTCCATTCAGTGTAATCTACAACATCCATGATAAAGGCTACGATAGCTACGTTAGCAACGATATTACCGAAAGCACCGAAGGAGGTCAGTACCAGGAAAATAATCAGGATGCCGGAGGTATATTCGTAGCTGTCGGAGAGCAGTGTTCCCCTCATGAACAGATAACCGATGGGCTGGATCAAATAAATGGCAAGACCGAGCATTGCCATGGTACGCTTTTCCATTTTTTTCAGAATACCGGGAACAAAAGGAATGACACCGATAGAGAATACCAGGCTTACCAAGCCGGACAGAGCAATGATATCAGTGCTGCCCAGGGCAATACGATAGAAGTAAATGTTAGCGGCATTCATGGTGTTCATCATCAGAAACAGAGTGCCGTAGGCACCGGCAGCCAGCAGCAGGGGTTTGTTCTTCGCTACAATATGAAGCTGTTCTTTCCAACTGAATTGCTGAGGCTCAGGGAGGCTGTTGTAGTAGTCCTTTTTCTTAACACCTGCGCAGCAGGCCAGACCACCGATGACATCACAGATTGCCACCACACCGGCGATAGTAAGCCAGCCGGTTGATTCGGTCGATGCACTATTGACAATGGGCATGACGATGATGGAGACTATGATGGCACTTCCGGTACCGAAGAGCTGGCGATAGGTGAGCAGACGGTTACGCTGGTGAGGATCCGCGCTCATGACGCTGTTCAGTGCCTGCCAGGGCACCATGAACATGGTCTGTACCCAACAGTAGATGAACATGATCAGGAAGAAGTAGGCCACATTGGCACCGCCTGTTAACCCAGGATTTATAAAACACAGAATGGTAAGCAGACCTAACAGAATACTGCCCCAGAACATCCAGGGACGATATTTTCCCATCTTCTTTGTGTTGGTACGGTCTGCCAGTACAGCTATCACAGGATCGTTGATGGCATCCCAGATGACCATGATCGTCATAAGTGCTCCGGCAATCGCAGGATTGATTTTGGCGATATCTGTCATGAAGGACAGCTGGTAGCTGCTTCGCAGCTGGGAGGTCATGTTGCCGGGCAGAGCGCCCATACCATAGGCAAATAAATCGCCATTGGTAAGCTTTTCGGGATCGTTTGTTTTCTCTTTCTTTTTAAACATTGGCATTTCCTCTCTTTCTCTAATGGTATGATTAAAGTAGAACCATTACTGCTCGGAATGATCTTCGAGATAACGCTGTGCGCAATAAGCCAGATATGCGGCACCACGGGGAAGAACTTCTTCGTTGAACTGTACCTTCGGATTGTGTGCAGAAGCATTGCCCCGGTCATCGAGAAAACCGCTGGAGAGGTACATAAAAGCGGAAGGAACCTTCTCTGCCACGAAAGCAAAATCTTCGGAAGCGCTGGCAGAGATATTGGGATATTCCATAGTGTCAGGGAGAGCAAGCTCTCTCATATAGCCGACAAAAGCTTTGGTGGTTGCAGGATCACAGATCAGAGGGGGACCACCGGCGCTGATCTCTACTTCTGCTTCAGCACCGTATACTTTTGCAGTCGCTTCGGCGACTTCCTGCACTCTTTTTACAAGCTTTTTCTGAGCCTCTACAGTATCTGCACGCAGCGTTCCACTCATCACAGCTTCTTCCGGAATGACATTCAGCGCGGTTCCGGCATGGAAGGTGCCTACTGTAATGACACAACTGTCATGAGGATCCATTTCTCTGGAAATAATCTCCTGGAGAGCTATGATGATATGTGCACCCACACTGATGGGATCTATGCAGTTCTGCGGAAGAGCACCGTGGCCACCTTTGCCTTTTACAGTAATATGCAGGTCGTTGTTGGAGAACATCATGGTGGAATTATCGTTGTACATGAACATACCGATAGGGAGCTTTCCGGGCCCTACGTGATAAGCCAGAGCGGCGTCTACCTTCGGGTTCTCCAGAATGCCGTTCTCCAGCATATTTTTGCTGCCGTTCAGACACTCCTCACCGGGCTGGAACATCAGTTTTACAGTTCCTTTCAGTTCGGCTTCGTGTTCTTTTAACATTTTGGCTGCACCCAGTAACATTGTGGCATGCATGTCATGTCCGCAGCAATGTGCGGCATTGGGATCTTTGGATGCGAAAGGAAGTCCGCTTTCCTCCGGCATGGGAAGTGCATCCATGTCTGCCCGGAGCAATAATACCTTTCCCCCGTTACCGATGAGGCCTGTTACGCCTTCCCCACATCGTTTCGGTTCGATTCCATACTCTTTCAGCTTACTTTCGATGTAAGCTCTTGTCTTGGGAAGGACCAGACCGACTTCCGCATTTTCATGAAGATATCTGCGGTTTTCGATCAGCTCATCCTTCAGCTCCAAAGCTCTGTCGTAATAGCTCATTTTACCACCTGTCCTTTTCTGAAAATTTTGAAATGGAAGAAATACTAATTAGCATAAAATTATAATGTATTATTGTATACACGTCAACCCTTTATCACTTGACTTTACTAAAATATTATGTAACTATTCAGATAAAATCTTAACGGAATATTTATGCATACAAGGAAAAAGAATGATTGACTTAATTTGCTTTTTCGACTAGAATCTACTCTTGTACGTTTAATGTATAAAATATATAAGAAAGAACTAAGGAGGCAGGAAAAGTGGTAGCACAGATACTTGCAGTAGTCATATT
>CAVJMX010000130.1:0-6588 GCA_963650795.1 Bacteroidales bacterium H4 | reverse complement strand
GTATTGAAAAATAGAGAATAGATAATCGAGAAACTTCTGAAAAAATAGAAATCATAAACTTCTGAAAAAATAGAAATCATGTATTGACAACAGATGTTACCGGTAGTATTATGTAAAAAACATACAAAACATATCAGATTACTAGGAATAGTAGGAAATGAAAAAGGAGGATGACATGGCAGCGGAATTTGATACGACAGAACAGAGAATCCTTAAGATCATAGATGATAACCGGGAGAACATTATAGATTTTGCGAGAGATATTTATAATCATGCGGAACTGGGATATAAGGAATTTCGTACTTCCGGAAAATTTGTAGATTTTATGAAAAGCTTACAATTGTCGGTGCAGACAGATCTGGCTATCACCGGAGCCAAGGCTTACCTAAATCCGGAAAGGGCGAAAAATGCTTCTTTGGCACTGATTGGAGAACTGGATGCACTTCGGATTCCCGCGCATGCACATGCCAATCCGGAGACACAGGCAGCACACTGTTGCGGACATCACGCACAGCTGGCGGGAGTCATTGGAGCGGCACTGGCACTTACAGATGCAGAGGTAGCACAGAAACTGGATGGTCAGGTGATCTTCTTTGCTACACCGGCGGAAGAGTATGGTGAGATCGAGTTTAAGAACGGATTGATCGCCGAAGGAAAAATCTCCTACGGCGGAGGAAAATGTGAACTGATCCGTATCGGTGCTTTCGATGATGTTGATGTGGCGCTGGCACATCATATTTCCCCGGAGGGCATACGGATCGGCAGTAACAGTGGCAACGGCTTCGTATCCAAGGTGATTCGGATCAAGGGAAGAGCGGCACATGCAGCCGGATGTCCGGAAAAGGGTGTCAACGCATTGTCCGCAGCCAGCCTGGGACTACAGGCACTGGCACTGAACCGTGAAACCTTCAGGGATGAGGATTGCGTGAGAGTCCATCCGATCCTGACCAGGGGCGGAGATCTGGTTAATGTAGTTCCCAGCGAAGCGGTGCTGGAGACACTGGTAAGAGGCAAGACCCTGGAAGCCTTCGCAGATGCATCAGCGAAGACGGATCGCTCCTTCAAGGCAGGAGCAATTGCTATGGGAGCAGGGTATCGTATCGAGACCATGCCGGGATATCTTCCTTCTCTCTGGCAGCCGGCACCGGAAGAAATGGCCGACGCGGTGAAAACATTGGCAGGAGAAAAAACGGTACATGAGGTCAGACCGGAGGAACACGGTGGAGGATCCACAGATGTGGGAGATGTACAGCATCTGTTGCCCGTAATTACCTTTAATACCGGTGGTGCTGTGGGCGGTTTACATCAGGTGGATTTCGATATCGTGGATGAGGAAGAGGCTTATGTTTTGACAGCAAAAATGTTTGCTCTCAGCGCATATCGAATGTTAAAGGACGGTGCAGCTGTCGCAAAGCGCACAAAGCAGGAATATCATCCCAGATTTGCAAACAAGCAGGAGTACATAGCTTTTATGGATAGTTTTCGTAAAGTGGAGGAAACGGACATTGAGTAAAGCAGATTATAAAATAGAAGGCACGGTTTCCAGAGAATTATTAGTAAGTGAAGTGCGTAAGGCCGCCAGACAGTTCGCAATGCAGTTTTTTCATTTCAGTAAAGTACTGTATGATCAGTTTGGACTGGAGAAGACGAAAGATATTGTAAGACAGACAGTGTTTGAACTGGGCGTGGACCGGTCTGATCAGCTGAGAGAAAAAGCTCTGGCACAGGGACTGAAGGCTGATTCCGTGGAGGATTTCATGAGTGTCATTGACCTGCCGTTCACCGGATGGATCCCGGAATGGGGAGAAGACCACTGCCCCTATGCGGAAGTGTGGAGAACTTATTTTGATAAATATCCCTGGTTTAAAGAAATTGCACCGTTTTATTGCGATGTGATCGATACCACCACCATTGAGAACTTTTCCAGGTGCCTGTCCCATCAGATTACACAGAATGTCATTTTGGAAGGCGACTGTTGTAAGAGAAAGTACTTTGAAAGTGATCAGGTGAAGCGAGGAGAGTACACTTATGGAAAAAAAGAAGAAATCTAAAAATAAGAAGAAATTCACCTGGGTGAATCTGGCACAGCTGCTTACGTTGGCAGCATTGCTTTTATGGATGCAATGGGCAGTGGATTCCGGAAGAGTGCTGACAATTTTCGTAGCCTCCCCAACTTCCATTGTGGAAGAGGGGATCGATATCATAACGGATGGAACGCTGTGGCCCCATTTATTGCTGACAATACAGGAAGCACTGGCAGGATATTTGTCAGCCGTGGTGGTCGGTATTGCAGTGGGACTGATATGGACACTTTTCCCGGTATCGGAGAAATACATGAACGTGTTCTGTTCGGCTATCATGGCGGTGCCGAAGGTAGCGATTCTGCCGCTTCTGATCCTATGGTTCGGTATTGGCTTCCAGTCCAAGGCATTTTTGGTGTTTTTGTTCTCGGTATTTACGATTCTGTATAACACCGTAACCGGAGCAAAAGAGTGTAAAAAGGAGTATCTCAAAGTCGCAAAAGTATTCAAGGCCAACCGATTCCAGACCGTATTCCTGGTCATCATTCCGGCAGCATTGCCGTCTATTTTTAACGGACTCAAGTTAGCAGCGGCAACGGCTCTGACCGGCGTACTGTTTTCAGAAATGCAGTCGGCGAGAGCAGGACTGGGCTATCTGCTGACAGAATCCCAAAACCTGCTGAACACCCCCAGAATGTTCTTCCTGATCATCCTAATCACTCTGTTATCCGTAGGTGCGGTAAAACTGATTGATGCCATCGAATATGCTATTAGTTATCGGTGGAGACATGTGTAAGTTACCCAAATTAGTAACTATTCTGAATAGTTACTAAAATTTTCAATAGAAGAGGAGAAAAATGTTATGAAAAAGAGAGTATTCAGCGTATTACTGACCGTGGCACTGACAACTGGAGTACTGGCAGGATGTGGGAACAGTGCGGCAAACGGCACTATCCAAAATGGTGGAGATCAGTCAGCAACCGGTACAACTATCGCAGGAGAGGATTCCGGAGACACTATCGTGATCCGTTCCTGCTTTGCTACCGGAATGACCGGTGCGGTGAACCGTTTTGCCATTGAAAAGGGTCTTTATAAGGAACTTGGCATTGAGTTCGAAAACGTAGAGGCCAGCGCCGACACCAACTCCACTGTAATGTCCCTGATCACCAGAGGTGAGATCGATGTGGCGGATGGAGATCCCAGTTCTTACATTCCAGGTATCTACAACGGTGTGCCTGCCAAGCTGGTAGGAAATATGTGGAGATATTCCGGATGCTACTGGCTGGTGGCAAACAACGATATTCAGGACTTTTCCGATCTGGAAGGCAAAAAGGTAGGTACTGCAGGAGCTTCCGGCGGAATGAGACTTTCCGTACTGAAGATGTTGGAGAAGAACGGTGTCAGCACAGATAACGTGGATCTGATCGCCAACGGCGTATATCAGACTGCTTACGCCTCCCTGACTTCCGGTGAAGTGGACGCTACGATCATTCATAATCCGTATGCGGCACTGGCAGAGGCAGACGGCACCGGACATATCCTGGGAAGAGCCTGGGATTACATCCCCGATTACTACACCGGTACCATCATTGCCAGCAACAGTTTTATTGAGAACGAGCCGGAGAAGTTGCAGCGCTTTCTGACCGCTTATTATCAGGTACATGAAGAAGTTAAAAACGACTATTTCGATGAATTTGTTGCATGGGCAGCAAAAGAGATGAACACTTCCGAAGACGTTATGAGAAATGCCATCGAGTCTGAGATCGATGTATGGCTGGATTACCCGGTGATCCCCGAAGACCGTCTGGCTACCACCTTTGAATATCTGAAGGAGTACGGCTGGATAGATGAAAATGTCAGCTACGAAGGAACTTACACCAACGAATTCGCACAGGTAGCTGCGGATACTCTGGGAATGACCGACCCGGAAGCAAAATAACAGAGAATGAACTAAAAGGAAGAGGCACAGGAAACGGAGGTAATGGAAATGCCCGCAATATCCATTAAAAATATCAACAAAACCTATATCGATCAGGACGGAAACGAAGTACAGGCACTGCATGACATCAATCTCGATGTGGCAGAGGGCGAGTTCGTCTGCATCGTAGGTCCCAGCGGATGCGGTAAGAGTACCCTGTTAGAGATCGTGGCAGGACTTTTGGACGCTACAAGCGGCGAAGTGCTGCTGGACGGTCAGCCGGTACATGGTACCAGCAGAGATATTGGCGTGGTATTCCAGGATGCCTCCCTGTTCCCCTGGAGAACCGTACGGAAAAATGTGGCATTCGGACTGGAGATTGCAGGGGTACCCAAGGAGGAGAGAGAAGAGCGCCTGAAGCGTTACATCTCCATGGTCAGTCTGAATGGTTTTGAGAACAAATATCCCGCACAGTTGTCCGGAGGTATGCGGCAGAGAGCCGGCATTGCAAGAACCCTTGCCATGAATCCCAAGGTCATCCTCATGGATGAACCCTTCAGCGCCGTGGATCATCTGACCAAATGCACCCTGCAGGAGGAATTGATCAATATCAGACAGGCAGAGAACAAGACCGTAGTGTTCGTTACTCATGATATTAACGAAGCGGTATTTCTGGCTGACAGAGTCGTGTTATTAAGCCCAAGACCCAGCACAATCCAGAAGATCTATGAGATTCCTCTGGAACAGAAGAGAGGACGAAGTGATCCTCTGCTGTTAAAGATCGCAGCGGAAATTGCTAAGGATATCAACAGTGGCGGCCAGGATATTCCCAACAACTATTGGGGCAACTTATAGGCGGAGAATTCAGAGAATAAGGAGGCAGCAGTATGTTTCGTGACACCAGTATGGATTACCTTTCCAGAGACGAAGTGCTTGAGATCTGGAATAACAATATGCGTCTGACAGACGAGCAGCTTTTAGCCATGGATGAGACAGAATTCCGGGCAAGAGTGAGAGAGCGTTCCCATCACACCCTGGAAATTCAGGTATATGCCACCGCATATCGTCATCAAAAATTAAAACCAAATCAGGCGGATTACACGAAGCATCTGCTGGAGTTGTGGGAGAAAAGAGGACTGGGAAAGGATTTGCCGGAATACCGGTATGCTTCCTTCCTGATTGATGCGGCGGAGAAACTGGTGAAGGGGGAAGAGGTGGATCTGACACCTTACAAGCCCACGCCGGTGACGGAGCAGATGGAGAAGGATTTCTTCACCATCGTAAAGGAACGCAGAAGCGTCCGGGAATTCAAGGACAAGGAAGTGCCGGATGAGCTGATTGACAAGATTCTGGAAGCCGGGCTCTGGGCTGCCCACGGCTGCAATGTACAGTCCATCCGCTACGTGGTGGTACGGGAGAAAAACGAGCCGGGACTGTTCCGCGGCAGTGATGTGCCGGGAGGTCCGGTGCATCTGGTGATTTTGCAGGATATGAGATGCTACAGAGCCAACTCCTTTACACCGGTGCGCAACCAGCTGCTGGATGCCGGAGCCGCCGGACAGAATATCGTGCTGGCAGCCCATGCCGTAGGACTGGAAGGTGTCTGGCTGACGTTCCCCGGCGAGGAATTCTGTGACAGATTACGGAAATGTTTCAATCTGCCGGATTACATCCGACTGGTGACTTATGTGGATGTGGGTTACGGTGACCAGACGCCTTATCCGCCTCAGAGATGGGATGTAAAGGATACGATTCTCGGAAGATACTAAGAGCAGGAAAAAGGAGTGCAGCGCATGAATATTGTAATCATCGGCGGCAGCCGCGGCATCGGCAAGGCGGCCGCAAGAGAACTGTTGCAGGATGGACACAAAGTGCTGATCGTAAGCAGGAATCCGAAGACTTTGGAAGAGACCGGAAAAGAGCTGGCGGGATCGGCAATCTATCCCTGTGATGCCGGAAGCGCGGCAGAAGTTGCGGGACTGGTGGATGCGATCGAGAGTGGCAGAATAACGGAATTAGGCAGTAAGGTAGACGGACTGATCCTGTGTGCTGCGGCATTTCCCAATCCTCTGACACAGAGATCTGTATTACAGCCGGAACCGGAAGAGCTGCAGGCTATTTTAGACAGCAACGTAACCTCTTATTATCGTCTGGCGAAGGAATTCCTTCCGCTGCTGGCACCGGGCAGCCGTATCGTACTCATCGGCTCTACTTCCGGGATCCGCAGAGATAAGGGCGGCATCTACGGCATCTCCAAATGGGCGCTTCGTTCCTATGCTTACAGTCTCAGAGAAGAGTGCAAGCCACGGGGCATCGGAGTATCCCTGATCAATCCCGGCGGGACTTTCACCGAAACCAGGAAAAAGCAGTCGGCAGACGACCGTTCCCTCTTGGAAACATCTGACCTCGGAAAAGTCATTGCCCTGACCTTCCGACTGTCACCCCAGGCAGTGC
The DNA here is from genome assembly GCA_963650795.1 of Bacteroidales bacterium H4. Taxonomy (GTDB): domain Bacteria; phylum Bacillota; class Clostridia; order Lachnospirales; family Lachnospiraceae; genus Acetatifactor. The sequence continues at coordinate 195 of CAVJMX010000130.1, read as the reverse complement.
TGGAGGAAGTGAATATCAGACCCTTACAGGGGGATACGTATTAGGCAGCCGATCAGGCTGCCTTTTAAGATGCTCTTTGTTCCTTGAATGTTAAAAAAAAGTATGGTATGATAAAGGGCAGAACTGAAAAGACAGGAAAATTACGACTACGGAGGTTTTGCATAGAATGGAACAGTACAAGCAGGAATTTATTGA
>CAVJMX010000129.1:0-6659 GCA_963650795.1 Bacteroidales bacterium H4 | reverse complement strand
ACCCTGCCAGGGGCTACGGGGATTCGATAGCATTCCTTAACTAACTCTCCAGTTAATAAGCTTATCGAAAGTCAGATGCAAGAATGACTTTATAGTGTTTTCATAATTTGGGCAGTGGAAATCACAACATTTTTATGCTATCATACATATAACAGTAAGAGGTGATAGCTATGAAAATAGAACGAATTGATGACAAGACCGTAAAGTGCTTCCTGTCCAACGAGGAGCTGGAAGAGTACGATATTGATTATAAAGATTTTGTGACCCGCAGTGACAAGGCAAAAGAGATCGTCCAGGAGATTATTGAACAGGCAGAGGAAGAGGTAGGCTACAAGCCGCCGAAGTATGCGTTTGATCTGCAGATCATGATGTTGCCGGATGAGGGACTGGTGCTGGTATTCTCGGATAAGGATCCCGCGGAGAGCAAGACGAATCCAAACACTCCGATGCAGGCTTTGCGGGAACTGATGCGCATCTGCAAAGAAGTAGAGAAAAAGGCACAGCAGGAGGAAGCGGCGGAGAAGTCCGGTGCTCCCACGCAGGCTGAGCAATCCGAGAAAAATAATAAAAAACAGAAAAAAACAGAAGAATCCCAAAAGCCCCAGGTGGCAATCTTCGCTTTCCGGAATATCGGAAGAGTCATCGAGTATGCAGCAGTGTTACCGGCTAACTTACGAATCAACAGCATCTTGTACCGGATGGAAGACGGTACCTGCTATGTCTATGTGGAGAAGGGCGGCGCTTCCTATGAGCGCTACAGCAGAGCCTGCATTCAGGCAATGGAGTTCGCAGGGCTGTATGCCGCGGACGAGCAGAAGCTGCGGTACTTGGAAGAGCACAGTGAATGCCTGATCCGTGAAAAGGCACTGAGAAAACTGCGTGTATAATGCTATATGCTCCACGGAGTATCCCCGGCAATCGCCGCCATATCCGCAGGCAACTGTGCAGTGAACTGCATTTTCTCCCCGGTGATGGGATGATAGAAGGACAGCTTCCAGGCATGGAGTGCCTGACGTTTAATGTGTTCCATATCCGGATTGTACAGATAATCGCCGATCAGGGGATAACCCAAGTATTTCATATGAATCCGTATCTGATGGGTACGGCCGGTCTCTAAGATGAGAGAGACCAGGCTGTGCCCGTTTTTTTCGTCCAATACTTTATAATGGGTCACAGCGGATTCCCCGTTTTCAAAATCCACCGTCCGCTCGATGATTGAGCCTTCTTTGCGTCCTAAGGGTGCAGTGATGGTTCCTTCTAAGGGCTGCACCGAGCCTTTTACAACGCCGAGATATTCCCTCGTGATGCCGGAGGCTGCCTTATTGGCGATCATGGCAGACAGCATCCCGGCGCTGACATAATGCTTCGCTACAATCGTCAGTCCGGAAGTATCCCGGTCCAGGCGGTTGATGCAGCGGAAGATAAAGGGACAGTTCTGCTGTTCAAAATAATATGCGAGGGCATTCGCCAGGGAATTGTAATAATTGTTCATGGACGGGTGGATCTGCATTCCGGCGGGCTTGTTGATGACCATGAGATCCGCGTCCTCGTAGACAATATGTAACGGCAGATTTACCGGGGGAATTTTCTCGGAGGAGTGATCCTCCCGGATATGCAGCGTCAGGGTATCACCGGGCTGCAGCACATGATTCATAAAGCAGGGGACCCCGTTCGCTGTAACAGCGTCTGGGTCTTTTTTTAACTGCACCAGATTCTGGGAGGAGAAACCTTTCTGCTTCAGAAACCGACTGACCGGCAGGGGTGTTATAAGATTTTCCGTGGTATAAGTAAGTGTTCGTTCCATGAAAATGATTATACCCCATTCGGGCAAAATCGGACAGTGCCCGGAGCAAATAATGTCATTTCGAAATCGGAAGCCACAGGCTACAATAAAGACAGAATTCGTGAAATGGGCGGTTTGTCCGCCCGAAGAAGCATCGGAATACGAAGAAAGGTATGGTGGAAACTATGGAAAAATACGCATGGCGTGGAAAAATTGTACCGGGAATGCAGGAGGAATATAAAAAGAGACATGACAATATCTGGCCGGAGATGAAGGAAGTCCTGGCAAATGCGGGAATCGTAAATTACTCCATCTGGATGCAGGGCGAGGAGCTGTTCGGCTACTATGAATGTGAAAAAGGCGTAGACTATGCCGCAAAGGTACAGGCGGAGAGCGACGTGGTGAAAAAATGGGATGAATATATGAAAGATATTCTGATCATGGAGAAGGATCCTGTCACGGGAGCACAGCCGCTTCTGACACAGGTATTCAGTTTCAGATAAGGGAGGCTGTGGATATCTTATGGGAAAATATTATCTGGCAGTGGATATCGGTGCCTCCAGCGGACGGCATATCCTGGGGCACTTGGAAAACGGCAAAATAGAGCTGGAAGAGATCTACCGTTTTGAGAATGGCATGGATCATAAGGACGGAAAACTTCTGTGGAACGTGGACCGGCTGTTCGGTGAGATCGTCGCCGGTATGAAAAAATGTAAAGAACTGGGAAAGATCCCGGTAAGTATGGCAATCGACACCTGGGCGGTGGATTATGTTCTGTTAGACGAAAAAGATCAGATTCTGGGTGATACCTACGGTTACCGCGATCACCGGACGGACGGCATGGATGCGGAGACTGCGAAGATCCTGCCGGAGACAGAGCTGTATGCGAAAACGGGTATCCAGAAGCAGATCTTCAATACCGTATATCAGCTGATGGCAGTAAAACAGAAGACACCGGAGCTGTTACAGCAGGCGAAGACACTTCTCATGCTGCCGGATTATTTCGGATTCCGTCTGACGGGCAATAAATTATCGGAGTATACCAACGGTTCTACCACACAGCTGGTAGATCCCGCGACTTTCCAGTGGGATAAGGAACTCATTCAGAAGCTGGGCTATCCGGAGGAGATCTTCCTGCCGCTGCAGATGCCCGGAACAAAAGTGGGACAGCTCCTTCCCGGGATTCAGAAAGAAGTCGGATTTGACCTGGAAGTGGTGCTGTGCGGAAGCCACGACACCGCATCGGCGGTAATGGCAGTACCTCAGACAGAGGGGGACGGCATCTACATCAGTTCGGGAACCTGGTCCCTCATGGGAATCGAGTCGTTACGACCTATCATCAACGAGGATGCGGCGGTAGCCAACTTTACTAATGAAGGCGGTTATGATCATCGGTTCCGTTTCCTGAAAAATATCATGGGACTGTGGATGATCCAGTCTGTAAGACACGAATATAAGGATGCTTACTCTTTTGCACAGCTGTGCGATATGGCAGAGGAAAGTAAGGACTTTCCTTCCAGAGTGGATGTGAACGATCAGAGTTTCCTTTCTCCGGACAGCATGGTGGAAGCTATCAAACAGTACTGTCAGAAGACAGGACAGCCGGTACCGGAGACCGTGGGAGAACTGGCATCTGTGGTATACCGCAGTCTGGCTCAGTCCTACGGAGAGACCGTGAGCGGTCTGGAGAAGATCGCAGGCAGGACCTACGACAGCATCCATATCATCGGCGGCGGTTCCAATGCCGCATATCTGAACCAGCTGACAGCGGATGCTACGGGCAAGACCGTATATGCAGGTCCCGGCGAGGCGACAGCCATCGGTAATCTGTTGGCACAGATGATCCATACGGAAGAGCTGGCAGACCTGAAGAGCGCAAGACAGTGCGTCAGAGATTCTTTTGAAATCAAGACGTTTGTTCCGGCAAAGTAAATCATTCATAAAAATGACCTTAAGAAAAGGAGGAAATCATAAATGTTAGTAAACACAAAGGCAAAGATCGGTGTATTTTCCATCGCTTTGGGAGCATATCTGCCCCAGTTCCCCCAGCTGGTGCCCAATTTCCAGGCACAGTATGAGGATTTCAAGAAGACCATTCCCGATACCGTAGACATCGTAGACGGCGGTATGGTGACCACCAAGGAACAGGCTATGGCAGCTGGTGACAAGTTCCGTGCAGCGGATGTGGATCTGGTATTTTTACAGCTGCTGACCTATGCAACGTCCTATAACGTACTTCCTGCCATCCGTGATCTGGATGTTCCGGTGGTATGTATCAATGTACAGAAGAAGCTGGCTCCGGACTATGCGAACACCGATATTCCCATCTGGCTGGGTGACCTGTATGCCTGCGGTGCCGTAGGTGAGGCAGTGGCAGACTTAGAGCGTGCAGGCAAGAGACATGCCGTGATTACCGGTGTCGTAGAAGGCGGTGACCCCGAGGTGGCAGCACAGATCGCTGACTGGTGTAAGGCAGCTCAGGTCCGCAGACGTTTCCGTCAGACCAACATCGCACAGATCGGTCGTCCTTATCCCGGCATGATGGATCTCTATATCGACGAGACCAACCTGTACAACCGCATGGGTCTGTATACCAAGCAGTTCGACTGGGAAGATATGTGGGCAATCGCAGATGATATTACCGACACCGAGGCTATCAAGGCTAAGGCACAGGATATTATCGATACCTTTGAAGTAGAGGGCGGCGCTACCGCAGATGATGAAGATATTATGGATATGGCAAAGCATGTGCTTGCTTTTGAGCAGTGGGCGAAGGATGAGGATTTAAGTATGATCGCATCCCACTATGCAGGTAAGGCACAGGGTGTAGCCGGTAAACTGGATTCCATGCTGATCCCCGCATTTTCCATGCTGATCAAGCAGGGTACCGCATGTGCGGTAGAGGGCGATATGAAGGTTGCCATGGCAATGTCCATTTTGAAGACCATTTCCGGTATGGGACAGCTGTCCGAGATGTACTCCATTGACTTCAATGAAGACATCTGCATCATCGGTCATTCCGGATCCGGCGATGCGGACATCTCCCTGGCACATAAGCCTACTATGAAGATTGTTAAGGTATTCCACGGCAAAGTAGGCGGCGGCTATCTGACACAGTTCTATCCTCCTGTAGGTCCTGTGACGTACCTGGCTATCACACAGGACAAGGATGGTAACTTCAAGTTCGTAGTGGCAGAGGGCGAGAACCAGCCCGGACCGATCTTCACTTTCGGCGATACCAATATGCGTACCAAGTTCTCGATCCCCTGCAGAGAGTTCGTCAACCGTTGGAGCGAGGCAGGACCCACCCATCATATGGCAGCAGCAGCCGGAAGACATATTGACACGATCCTGAAGGTTGCTAAAATATTAAACGTACCGGTAGATATTATTACACGCTAAGTTGAGAATAGAAGGAGAGAAACATCATGAAATTTTTAGATGCAGAATTTGTACAGGGATTTATCAGAATGGCAGATGACGGATGGCAGCAGGGCTGGCATGAGCGTAACGGCGGCAACCTGTCCTACCGTGTGAAGCCGGAAGAGGTAGAGCTGGTAAAGGAGAACTTCGAGCCGAAGGAGTTCCAGCCCATCGGCACCACCGTTCCCGCACTGGCAGGAGAGTATTTCCTGGTGACCGGCAGCGGCAAATATTTCCGCAATGTCAGCATCAAACCGGAAGATTCCATCTGCATGATCGAGCTGGATGATAAGGGTGAGAATTACCGTATCGTATGGGGACTGGTAAACGGCGGCAGACCTACCTCCGAGCTTCCCAGCCATCTGATGAACCTGGAAGTGAAGAAGCTGCAGGATCCCGATTACCGTGTGGTATATCATGCACATACCACCAATATCATCGCACTGACCTTCGTCCTGCCTCTGGAGGATAAGGTATTCACCAGAGAGCTGTGGGAGATGGCAACCGAGTGTCCCGTAGTATTCCCGGATGGCGTGGGTGTAGTGCCCTGGATGGTACCGGGCGGCAGAGAGATCGCAGTAGCAACCTCCGAACTGATGAAGAAGTATGACCTGGCAATCTGGGCACATCACGGAACCTTTGCAGCAGGCAAGGACTTCGACCTGACCTTCGGTCTGATGCACACCGTAGAAAAATCCGCAGAGATCCTGGTGAAGATGCTGTCCATGCAGCCGAATAAGAGACAGACCATTACTCCTGATGATTTCCGCCATTTGGCTAAGGACTTCGGCGTGACTCTTCCCGAAGAGTTCTTATACGAGAAATAAGTGTGTAAACTAATGGCGTGACCTCTGACGAGCTTCGTTGGGGGTCATGTCATACATTTTTTTGAACTGTTTGTAGAAAAAGTTCTGATTTTCATAGCCCACGGACAGGGCAATCTCAGATACCGGCAGCGCCGTGTGGGACAGCTGATTCATAGCGACCCGCATGCGCTGCTTTGTCTGTATTTCCTTGAAGGTGGTGCCGGAATATTTTTTGATCATACGGCTCAGAGAGGGCGGGGTATATCCGACCTGTGCTGCCAGCTCATGAAGCGTTCCGGTGTCGTAATGCTCCGCCAGATATCTACGGACCACCACCATCAGGACATTGCTCTGTTCATCTTTCTGGTCTAATAAAATATTTTCCGCATTACTTAAAATATGCATGAATAACAGGGCAAAAGTCTGCTCCGAGAGCTTGTGCCAGTTCTGCGGCTGCTGTAATAATAAAAATACGGCATTGTGGATCAGATTCTGAATGCAGGGATTATCGGAGACTGTAAAGTACAGATACTGACCGACACAGCTGTCACTTTCCAATGCGTTAATGATAAAATCCGCCAGAATGTTATCCTTATTGATCAGTGTCAGGATATTCTGAAAATATGCCGGGCGGATAATGATGTTAA
>CAVJMX010000128.1:0-6682 GCA_963650795.1 Bacteroidales bacterium H4 | reverse complement strand
CTTGCATTCAGGCAGATAAGCAGTTTTATATGGCGAAGTAACCACATGAGCAAAAAAGAAGTCTCGTAGAGACGATTTTGCGAATGGGGTTCTGAATAGTTACTACATTATGACCTGAGTTCTACACCCAGCTTGTTGTTCAGGTTTTTCAGGATCTTCTTCACATAGCCGTCCACTGCCTCTGTGGTGAATTCTTCCTCCTTCGGAGCGAAGGTTACAGTGAATGCCATGGACTTCTTCTCAGGGCCTACCTGTAAGCCTTCGTAAACATCAAAGAGTTCTACAGACTCTACGAAGCTGCTGGCTTCTGCGATTGCCTTCTCTACCTCGCCGCAGGTAACGGACTTGTTCATTACCAGTGCCAGGTCTCTGGTCTCCTTCGCGAACTTGGAGATCGGTGTGAAGGTGGGAACCTTGCCGTATACGGGACGCAGGGCTTTCAGATCGATCTCTGCGATGTATGCGGACTCACGCATGTCTTCTTCCTTCTGGATCTCGTAGGTCAACTGTCCTAAGTAGCCGATCTCTTCACCATTGTACAGGATCTTCGCGGTACGATAAGGATGCAGGAAGGTCTTCTTGTCCTCTACATATTCGAAATCAATGAACAGTGTCTCTGCCACCGTGTCTACCAGACCCTTCAGGGTGAAGAAATTCTCTTCTTTGCCCCAGATACCGATGCAGATGGTCTCTCTTTCATCGGGATACTCGGTCAGAGGCAGATCCTTAGGGATGAATTTATTGCCGATCTCATATACTCTGCCTTCCAAACAGCCGTTCTTCTGGTTGCGGGCGATCGCGTGAATCATCTGAGGAGCCAGAGTGGTACGCATCAGGGACAGATCCTCGTTGATCGGGTTGATCAGGCGGATCGCATGTCTCTCCGGCGCATCCTCAGGCAGACCTAACAGGTTCAGATCGGAAGGGGAGAAGAAGGAGTAATGTACGCCCTCAAATGCGCCCTGTGCACACAGTGCTTTTTTGATTCTAAGCTCGGTCTTCTGCTTCGTATTCATACCACCGCTGGTTACAGCTGCTGCCGCGAGAAAAGTCGGGGTTACATGGTCGTAACCGTACATACGGATGACTTCCTCTGCGATATCGGGATAGGATTCCATATCCTCACGGTATGCGGGTACCTGAATGGTCAGCTCGTCACCGTTAATGACAGGCTGGAAATTCAGGGACCTTAAGATTCTTTCGATGTCAGCGGTAGGTACTTTAATACCCAGTACACCGTTTACTTTCTTGATGCTTGCCTTCATCTCGGTAGGCTCGATGGAGTTGCCGGTGTTTACCTCTACGTGGGTAGAGGATACTTTACCACAGCCCAGCTCCTCGATCAGATGCAGTGCTCTCTTGCTTGCCATAACGGTTGCATACTCATCCACGCCCTTGGCATATCTCTGGGAGGAATCAGAAGACTGTCCCAGTGCTCTGGAGCTCTTACGGATATTGTCTCTTGCAAATTTTGCGGACTCGAAGATGACAGCCTCTGTAGTATCGCGGATCTCGGAATTTAAACCGCCCATGATACCTGCTAAAGCTACGGGCTTTACACCATCGCAGATGACGAGGTTGTTTTCGTTTAATTCAAACTCTTTTTCATCCAAGGTCTCAATCTTTTCTTTGTCATGAGCACGTCTTACATGGATGGCATTGCCTTCAATGTAAGAAGAGTCAAATGCGTGCATGGGCTGACCCAGCTCTTTTAAGATGTAGTTCGTGATATCGACCACATTGGAAATGGAGCCGATTCCAACCAGTGCCAGACGTCTCTTCATCCATGCGGGGGATTCCCCGATCTTTACATCGGATACATAATGTGCGATATATCTGGGGCACAGATCCGGAGCATCCACAGTTACGGTAAATCCGTCCTTGGTAATGCCGCTCTCGGTGTAATCCAGTGCCGGGGTCTTCACAGGTTTGTTCAGGATTGCCGCTACTTCTCTGGCAATACCGAAGATGCTCTCGCAGTCCGGTCTGTTAGCGGTAATGGCAATGTCGAAGATCCAGTCATCCAGCTGTAACAGGGGCTTTACGTCTGCTCCGATTTTCGCATCTTCGGGCAGTACCAGCAGTCCGTTGTAGCCTGCGCCGGGGTACAGATCCTCGGTCAGTCCCAGCTCGGTACCGGAACACAGCATACCGCAGGACTCATAGCCGCGCAGCTTGCCTTTTTTGATCTTCATGGTACCTTCGATGGTCACATGATCTTTTGCGGTAGCGTATACCTGTGCACCTTCCAGTGCTACAGGATATTTGCCTCCTGCGTGTACGTTGTCCGCACCACAGCAGATCTGTAAGGGCTCTGCACCGCCTACATTTACCTTACATACATGTAAGTGGGTCTCGGGGATCGGCTCGCATTCTTCTACCAGTCCGACTACCACACCACTGATGTCCTTACCTACTTCGTAGGATTCCTCTACTTCAAAACCGCAGGAAAACAGCTTCTCTTCCAGTTCTTTGGCTTCTACATCTATATCCACATATTCTTTTAACCAACTAAGTGGTACTAACATATCTTTTACCTCCTTCGACGCCGCCTTTTACGACGTCCTCTCGTATTATTCCTTGCATCGCTACTGTTCTAAAATCGCATTCCTGTGATCTTAGTCATCATTGATCTGATCCAGTACACGCATATCAGATTGATATAACAGCTTGATATTGTTAATACCGTACTTTAACATTGCCAGACGCTCAATACCGATACCGAATGCCAGTCCGCTGTACTCCTCGGAGTCAATGCCGCAGTTCTCCAGCACCTTCTTATTTACAATACCTGCACCCAGTACTTCTATCCAGCCGGTACCCTTGCACAGACGGCAGCCACAGCCACCGCAGGCGAAGCAGCTGACATCAACCTCTACAGAAGGCTCGGTGAACGGGAAGTAAGAAGGACGCAGTCTCGTGGTGGTACCTTCACCGAAGATCTTCTGTACCAGTACTTCCAGCATACCCTTCAGGTCGCACAGAGTGATGGTCTTGTCCACTACGAGACCTTCCATCTGGGTGAACATCGGAGAATGGGTCGCATCGTCATCGGAACGGAATACTTTGCCGGGGCTTAAGATCTTGATGGGAGGCTTCTGGCTCTCCATCACGTGAACCTGACCTGCGGAGGTCTGGGTTCTAAGCAGGAATTCAGGAGACAGGTAGAAGGTATCCTGCATGTCTCTTGCGGGGTGGTCCTGCGGGGTATTCAGTGCGGTAAAGTTGTAATAATCGGTCTCGATCTCTGTTCCTTCGTATACACTGAAGCCCATGGATGCGAAGATATCGATCAACTGGTTACGCACCTGGGTTACGGGATGCAGATTACCGGTCTTGCGGCTCTTTGCCGGCATGGAGATATCAATCTTCTCGCTCTCGTAGCGCAGCTCCATCTCTTTTTCTTTTAACTTCGTGTTCAGCTCGTCGAAATGCTCGCTTGCCCAGTTTTTCAGTTCGTTGACCCTTTTACCGAAGTCAGCCTTCTCTTCCTTGGGCACGGAACCCATCTGCTTCATCAGTCCGCCGATAATACCATTCTTGTCGAGAATGGTCTTTTTGTACTCGTAGACACCCTTGGTGTTCTCGATCTTCTCCAGCTGTTCCCGGATGTCGGCTTTGATCTGTTCGACTTTTTCATTCAATTCGTTTAAATCTGCCATCTTACTCCTCATTTCTGTGTGAATGATTCACACGTATTTTTACTTGTGCCTGGGGAAATTTATATACAAAAAACCGCGCATACAAATTCACCCCATTGGGACGAATTTATATCCGCGGTACCACCCAAATTCCTTATGTGAAAAATGAAAATTATTATTACATTCACGATAAGACTCTTAACTCACGTAACGAGTGAGGAAACGTCATACCCTACCAAATCCATGATCTCTGCTCTCGAATTCTTCCGGTATGCGGCTCGCGTGGGAATTTCGATTCTGCTTGAACCTCAGGAAGCTTTTCAGCCGGTGGGCTTCCCTCTCTGTCAGGAAAATAGAACCTTACTGTGCACGTTCATTGCCTTTACCCTGATATGATAATACCGAAATAGCGGAAATGTCAAGGTCTTTTAATTTATTGTGCTATTACCATTTCCAATAGTTCCGGAATATCATTTTTCAACGTTTCATATACTACCTTCAAGTCTACATTTCCATAATCATGTACAATCCGATTTCTCATTCCGTACATCGCGTTCCACGGAATCATCTTTCTTTTCTGCTTATATTCCTCCGTCAGTTTTCTGGAATTTTCAGATATTTGTATCATACGAAACAGCATAGAATCCAATAAAATTTCATTCGCATTTAGTTCTTCTATGTCCACGTTTTTCATATGTTTGACTATAAATTCCAGATCCTGTTGGATCTTCTGAATATAATAGCTATCATTTTTAATGTTATCCATATATCTTTATCCCATCTTTTAAAATCTCTTTTGTCAGTTCCGGATTATCCATCAATTGCTCCATATTGAGAACATCCACTTTTTTATGCAATGCTGCCCTTATCTCTTCCACTAAGCCGTAAAATTTCAATCCACTTACCCCTGTTGAAATTAGCAGATCTACATCACTCTCCGGTGTTGCCTTGCCCTTCGCATAGGATCCAAACAAATAGCAGAATTCTATTTCATATTCTTCAAACACGCTTTGACATTTCTGTCTTATATAATCTATATCTACTATCCCGTGGTTTTCATCTATCGGATTTATTTCTGCCAATTTTTCAATGATATAATTATATTTCAGTGTTCCTGTTTTCTCTTCATCATTTTCGTACGATTTGTAAGAACGCAAAGAAATCCCCATCAAATCCGCCACTTGTTGTTGGGTAAGTTTTTTTTCTATTCTCAGACTTTTTAGTTTGCTCATTTTTTGCACCTCTTTATACAGAATAATGCAAGAATTGCACCTTGTCAATATTATAAGTGCAATTCTTGCATTATAGTATGCTCCCATTTGCTCCTTGTCATGCATTAGTCATCCTATTTTCCCAAGGAATCTCTAATCCATACGACGTCTCTACAGAAGTCTCTCTACAGCCTTGGCTACCTCTGACTTTCCTTCACTTCTCAGATTTGAAGCCAATGTTCTGAGAGAACTTTCCGCTCTGTAATCATTTCCGTTTTCCACACACCAGATGGCATTTTCCAGGAGATCGGAATTCGCACTTTCCAGATATCCCAGTCTTGATAACCAGTTCTGTAATCCTTCTAAATCATCTACTCTCATCTTTTTTCTCCTTTCAAACTGTCAGCCGCTCATACTTATATAACGATTCTCATTGGAAAATTTCACGCCTTCTCCGCATAAAGTTCCTTTATTAATAATAATTTGATCATAACCTTCCTCAATGCACCGAATCCACGCCCCGCTTAACAATTGTTCCATGACATTCGGAAGGGATCTGGCTCCGAGATTCTCCTGTACCACAGACCGGATGATATCATCTACCACAGCATCTTCCACTTCCAGCCGGATTCCATCCGCCTCGTATTCTTTCTGCAGCCTGCTGAGTACCCCCTTTGTGGGATGCAGGAAAAGAGCTTTCAGTTCCGCCTCGTTCAGTGTCTGCAGCCGGACGATCTGTCCGATGCGTCCTAAGAATTCCCTCTGAAATCCGATCTCTGTCAGTTCCTCTCTGATGGTGTTATCCTTTAATAACACAGGTTTTCGGATGCTTTCCGCTCCAAAGCCAATGGGACGTAAGTTCTCGGTCTCTTTTTTTCTGTCACGCAGCTGATAGAATGCCCCGCCAAACACAAACATAATTTTGTTAAGCGGCACCCCTGCCATTTCTCCTCCATCCAGAATCTGCATCAGCTGGTGCTGAACCATCCGCCCCTGATCTGCCACAAATTCGACGGCGCTTTCCTGGGAAGTAATCAGTTTATCCACCTCATCCAGGTAGATCAGACCACGATATCCACGGTTTCCCTGTGCCTGACACAGGGTTTTGTATTCCTTAAATATTTCCTCCAAATCCTCTCCCTTTACTCCTTCCATGGTCAGACAGGAGATATTTTTTATAAATACCGTAAACTGCGGGGGACAAAGTTTTGACTTCTTGAACAAGGTCGGCAGGAATGTCTTGCCGGAACCCGTCGGTCCCATGACCAGCATCGGGGAAGGGACTTCCCCCTTTACCACATAGCGGTACAGATTTCTCGCCAGCGCTTCCTTATATTCCCGCTGCCCCACCATAGACTTGTCCCAATCCCGGATCAACTGCAGGGGATATTCTCTTCCATAGCTCTCCATATTTTTCTCCTCCCATATTGCTTTCTGCTATATATAACGAATGGGAGGAGATTTTTTCAGTCTTGCCACTTATTTGTAAGCTATAGGGATCCCCCATATATAGTGTAACCATGATTATCTTTGTCTGTATGGACATGTTCAATATGTCCATCGGGATATTTGTCATAAGACAAGTGGCGGTTCTCGCTCCGGGAATACACTACAATATGTTCATAACCGGCTTTCTGTTGGACGGTTTTGTCCCCACCCGCAGCTAAAATGCTACGTTCAGCCTCCTCAACATCAACTCTTCCGGGATTGTAATACAGACTCATAATATTTTTCCTTCCTATTCTGTCAAGCCCTAAATCATTGATTTTACTGGCTTTGACGATTTTTATTTACCTCAAAACAATAGCCGAGAGTGATGGATATCGTAGT
>CAVJMX010000127.1:0-6864 GCA_963650795.1 Bacteroidales bacterium H4 | reverse complement strand
GACGAGGTGGCCGAAGAGCGCGCCGATATCAAGGTTGGCAAGGTCAACGTGGACTGCTCCGGATTAATCGGCGGATACCGGCAGCTTAATATTGGATCAGCGCAGCTGTATCAGACCGCCTATACACGTATGCCCATCGCACAGGTGGAAGATTTTGCACCGGGAACTGTGCTGTGGAAATCCGGGCATGTAGGAGTGTATATCGGCAAGGTAAACGGAGTGCCTATGTGCATTGAAGCTAAGGGCATTAACTACGGCACTGTTCTGTCGAAGGTATCCGCTACCAAGTGGGTCTATGGTCTGACCTTTAAGGACATTGAGTACACCTACGACACTAAGGTGGACGGCACATGGAAAGGCACTAACCCTTATACAGAGCCTACGTACCTTGTGACGAGCGTTGCACAGGCAAAGAAGAAAGGCATAAGTGTTTATCTGTCAAAGGGTGACGGTGTAAAATGGATTCAGTGGGAACTGGTAGAAGCTGGACTACTGCCGGAGAGCGAGATTGACGGCATTTGTGGCACGAAAACTGTCAATGCTATCATCGCCTATCAGAAATCCTGCAAGATTACCGCTGACGGACTGGCAGGAGCTACCACAAGGAAGTATCTGAAAGAGAAATAGACAGAAAAAAGTATTCCCATCGGAACATATCCGGTGGGAATATTGCTGTTCGGGGTAAATATACTCTTGCCACCGGGAAAGGCAAGCCCACGAACTCCGAATTTATCGCTCTGATCGCCGACAGAATCCGACTTTCCTATCGTAGCTGACAGACTCTAAAAGATTTGTAAATTCTTGCTGCCCTCTTTTCTATGAATGCTAAACATGGTATAATCAATCTATGTTTTGAATACAAGCCGTAGCATATGTGGAGGGTTTACATGAAAAAAATTCTTTTTGCCGCGTCGGAAGGCGTACCTTTTATCAAGACCGGAGGACTTGCGGATGTCGTAGGATCTTTGCCGAAGTATATTGACAAGGAGTATTTTGATGTAAGAGTGTTTATCCCAAAGTATACCTGCATGAAGCAGGAGATGAAGGATAAGCTGAAGTATGTGACACATTTTTACATGGATTTCAACTGGCAGAATGTGTATGTAGGTGTACTGGAGGCGGAGGAAGCCGGAGTACATTACTATTTCATCGACAACGAGAGCTATTTCGGAGGCTTCAAGCCTTACGGGGATGATCCCAGATATGAGATCGAGAAGTATGCTTATTTCTGCAAGGCAGTGCTGTCGGCATTACCGCTTCTGAATTTCCAACCGGATCTGATCCACTGTCATGACTGGCAGACCGGACTGATTCCCGTATATCTGAAGGAGCGTTTCCACGGCGGCGATTTTTACCGCAATATCAAGTCCGTTATCACCATACATAACCTGAAGTTCCAGGGAAAATGGGATGTGAAGACGGTACAGAGCATTACCGGGCTGCCGGAGTATTATTTTACCTCTGACAAGCTGGAGGCTTACAAGGATGCGAACCTGTTAAAGGGCGGTATTGTATTCGCGGATGCGGTGACTACCGTAAGTGATACCTATGCAGAGGAGATCAAAACCCCGTTCTACGGAGAGGGGCTGGACGGACTGCTGCGTGCGAGAAGCCATGATCTGCGAGGTATCGTCAATGGTATCGACTATGAAGAGTTCAATCCGGAGACGGATAAAAATATCGTAAAAGCCTACAATGCAGTGAACTTCCGCAAGGAAAAGGTGAAGAACAAGCGTGCCCTGCAGGAAGAGCTGGGACTGCGTGTGGATGACAAAAAAATGATGATCGGTCTCGTATCCCGACTGACGGATCAGAAGGGTCTGGACCTGATCGCTTATGTGATGGATGAACTGTGCCAGGATGATATCCAGTTCGTGGTATTGGGCACCGGCGAAGAGCGTTATGAGAACATGTTCCGTCATTTCGACTGGAAGTACGGCGACAAGGTATCTGCCAATATTTATTATTCGGATGCACTGTCTCACAAGGTGTATGCGGCATGTGATGCATATCTGATGCCGTCCCTGTTCGAGCCCTGTGGACTGAGCCAGCTGATCGCGCTGCGTTACGGCACTGTGCCCATCGTCAGAGAGACCGGTGGTCTGAAGGATACCGTACAGCCTTATAATGAGTATGAGAGCACCGGTACGGGCTTCAGCTTTATGAATTACAATGCACACGAGATGTTGAATACGATCCGTTATGCGGAGCATATTTATTACGACAGGAAGAGAGAGTGGAATAAGATCGTGGATCGTGCCATGGCGACGGATTATTCCTGGAAAGTATCCGCCAGAAAATACCAGGAGATGTATGACTGGCTGATCGGATAAAGAACCAAAGTAAGGTAAGTAAGATGGCAGATAAGAACAGTTCCAAGAACAATTTTATCATGCAGGCGGGCATTCTGGCGGCAGCCGGAATCATCAGCAGAATCATAGGGCTCCTTTACAGGGGCCCTTTACAGAGTGTCATCGGGAATCTGGGACTGGGGTATTACCAGTCTGCGTACAACTATTACACCATCATTCTGCTGATCTCCTCCTACAGTATCCCCTCGGCGATCTCCAAAGCCATCGCTCAGAAGCTGGGAGAGAAGGAATACCGCAATGCCCACAGACTGTTCCACGGAGCCATGATCTACGTACTGGTGGTTGGCGGCATTGCCAGCCTTTTTCTGTTTTTCGGAGCGGGATTGTTCGTGTCGGGAGCGGCAGTCACGGTACTGCGCACCTTTGCACCGACGATCTTCGTCTACGGCATTTTAGGAGTATTACGAGGGTATTTTCAGGCGCATAAGAGCATGGCGCAGACTTCCGTGTCACAGATTTTAGAGCAGATCGCCAATGCGGTGGTCAGTGTGGGTGCCGCGTATCTGCTGATCAATCTGTCCATGGGCACCATGGAGATCCCGGAGGATCAGGCGGGACAGGTGACCAGGGCAACCTACGGTGCCGTGGGAAGTGCACTGGGTACCGGTGTCGGCGTACTGGTAGCATTACTTTTCATGGCAGGGGTCTATGCCCTGAACCGGAAGATGATCCTGCGCAGAGTGCAGAGAGACAGACATTCCCATGTGGACTCCTACGGACAGATTTTTAAGACGATTACGATGGTGGTAACGCCTTTTATTTTAAGTACTGCCGTGTATAACTTAAGCAGCACGGTCAACAACAGTATTTACACCAAATGGTATCCGAACCTGCGGGGGCTGGATACGGTATCTATTTATGAAAAATACGGTATTTTCTCCGGACAGTCCCTGACCATGTCCAATATCCCCATCGCCTTTGCTTCGGCAATGGCTTCGGCGATGATCCCTTCCGTGGCACAGCTGATGGCGGCACGGGATGTGAAGGGCGCCAGAGAGAAGATCGGACTGGCGGTGAAAACTACCATGGTGATCTCGATTCCCTGTGCGGTGGGACTTTTCGTGCTGGCGAAGCCGGTGATCAGCCTGTTATTTACGAATAAGACAGCAGAGGAACTGAATCTGGCAGCAGCCCTTTTGATGACATTGTCATTGTCGGTAATTTTCTATGCGCTGTCTACTCTGAACAGTTCGATCTTACAGGGACTGGGTAAGGTAAATACGCCGATCATCAATGCGGGAATCTCCCTGGTGGTACAGACGGTGGCAGCCGTATTGCTTCTGATGTTCACGGGCTTAGATCTGTACAGCATCGCCATTGCCAATACGCTGTATTCCGGCATGATGTGTGTGCTGAACCAGTGGGCAGTGCGTAAAGCGGTGGGATATCAACAGGAGATTGTCAGAACCTTTGTCATCCCGGCTTTTGCTTCCGCATTCATGGGAGCGGCAGCCTGGGCAATCTATGAGGGTCTGTATATGGTGACCAAATCCATGCGGATCTCCGTGATCCCGGCGATCATGATTGCAGCGGTGGTGTATTTCGTTATGCTGATCCTGATGCGGGGCATCACGGAGCAGGAGCTTCGCAGCTTCCCCAAGGGGTATCTGCTGGTAAAGGTGGCGAAGAAGTGCCATTTGCTAAAATAAAGAGAATCCAGGTGCAGAAAGCAGCCTGCCTCATGACGGTGTCGTCGGAGGCAGGCTGTTTTCTGCACTGGGCGTAAATGATCGCAAGAAGTGAAATAAGCCCCGGGACGATCGAGAAAACGGGGTGTAAAGAGGAAAAGAAGCGAAATAAACCCTGGGGAAGCGAAGCAGGCGGGGGAAAAATAGTCATAAGAAGCCGATTAAGCCCCAGGATGATCGAGAGAGCGGGGCATAGAGAGGGAAAGAAGCTAGATAAGCCCCGGGATGATCGAGAAAGCGGGGCGCAGAGAAGTGAAATAGGCTGATTATACCCAGAGAAAGTGAATAGGCTGGGTATAGAAGATTAAAACGGGTCAAATATACCCAAGGAAAGGGAAGAAGCTGGGTATAGGGAAGTAAAACAGGTCGAATATACCCCCGGGACCGAAGTCGCGGGGGTACAAAGTCGTAGTATATCATGATATAGAAGTGTAACACTGTCCAATGTATCAATTACCTTTGGGAGAACGGATCCCCACCGTTTTTGAATAAGGTGATCATTTCCTGCCCCACACTGATGGTGGAGGGCAGATCCGGAACTTCGTTACGGGAGAACCATTTTGCTTCGCCCAGTTCGGACTCCTGCAGGGTAATCGCAGGATCGCTGTCCAGCTTCGCGAAGAAGCCGATCATGGCGGAATCACTGAAGGACCAGGGCTGGGATTTGTAATAGACCAGATCACTGACCTTAAGTCCAACCTCTTCCATGATCTCTCTGCGGGCAGCTCCCTTGAAGGTCTCGCCGACTTCCACGAAGCCTGCTACCAGCGCCCAGTGACGGTAGGAACCACCGGCGTAACGGGTCAGCAGGATCTTGTCCCGCTCGGTATCCACGATGGCGATAATGACGGCGGGAGAGATCTTGGGATATTCGATCTGACCGCATTCCGGGCAGATACATGCCCGCTCCGTGGTGCTGGGAACGGTGGGATGCCCGCAGCGACCGCAGAATTTTCTATCGAGACGGAAACGGTTGATCTGGGTGGCGGTGATTCCGGCGAACGCCAGATACTCCGGTTCAAAATTCCGGAACACACCGGAAACATAGAGGTCTTCCTCCGGAATCAGGAGAGCACCGGACTCCTCTGTGGTCTTGCGGAAGAATGCTCTGTCATCGATGGAGAAGAGATATTCGCAGTCTAAGAAAAAGCGCTCCAGAGGCTGTTTTACACCAAGCAATTTATGAACTTCCCCGAAAGTAGGAAGATACAACGTGGAAGGGTTCGGGGAGCCTGCATCTGCGGAAGTATCAGCAATATCCGCAACCTCTGCACGGGAGGGCAGATAGACCTTTTCTCCATCGAATAAAAGCAGATAATCGGAAGCCTTTGGCTCCTGACCACGGAACTCCGGGTAATATTTATGCGGTTCGATCTTGTGGATCATCATAGGGTATTTCTCCTTTTATGGCTATTTTGCGAAAAACGTTCATAAGAATATAGTAGTCCAACGTCCGGCGGCTGTCAAATGATTGCACAGGGGAACATTGCACGGACAGGAGAAGTGTGATAAAATAAAATAACTGTGTGTACAGGCAAAAATACAGCATGAGAGCATCCCGGTGAGAGAATCTCATGTGGAAACGAGGGATAGTATGTTACAGATGATTTTGCCGGAGGGAAGCAGTTCTCTCCTTGCTTTTTTTGGAATTCTTTTTGCTTTCGGAGCTACCGTACTGGCGACGTCGAAGTTAAGCCCGTACCTGCCCAAGGACGCCGGAAGAGAATTTGCCCATGACGGAAAATTGTCCGCCGGGAAGCCCAGAGGAGCCGGCATCATTTTCGTGCTGGCATTTGTGGCATCCGTGTTGTTGTTCGCACCCTTAAGTGCGGAGCTGGTGATCTATCTGTTATTGATCGTGGTCTGCATGATGACGGGATTTTTGGATGATGCTTCCAAGACCCCCTGGGGCGAGTATAAAAAAGGCTTCTTAGATCTGTGCGTGGCAGCACTGGTAGCCATCACTTTCCTAAAATATAACTCCAATGTGGTGGAGCTGGCACTGTTCCATGTAAAGTTCACTCTGCCGCCCGTAGTATTTGCCATTCTTACGGTGATCCTGGTATGGACCTCCGTGAACGTGACCAACTGCTCCGACGGTGTGGACGGACTCTCCGGAACCCTGTCCATCATCACGATTATGTCCATCTACATCGTGGATCGTATGAAGGGTGTGAATGAGACCTACTCCTTCCTGATCCTGCTGTTTGCCGTGTGCATCCTGGGATATCTGTGGTACAATGCCACACCCAGTAAGCTGATGATGGGAGATGCGGGATCCCGTGCCATGGGACTGTTCATCAGTATCGCTATTTTGAAGAGTGGCTGCCCGTTCCTCTTTATTCCGCTGGCACTGGTGCTGATCCTGGACGGCGGACTGGGACTTCTGAAAGTATCCCTACTTCGTTTCCTGAAAATCCATATTTTGAAAAATGTACGTACCCCCCTGCACGATCATGTGCGCAAGGTGTGGGACTGGTCCAATACACAGACCGTATTCCGTTTTGCCATCATTCAGATCATCCTGTCACTGGCAGTGATCTATGCAATGCAGTTATAGTGTTATAGTGATGATGCCAGGGTCAAAAGGTCTAAACCCACATGAGCTTGCTCATAAGTGGGTGAAAGACCTTGGGACCCGCCCCGATATGAGCATAAAAGTGGGATGATAATCCCACGATATGCGAATATTGGGTAGGATTGTGGGAGTGCGGAGCACGGAACAATCCGTAGGCATCAAAGTCGGGGGCTTTTGACCCCGACATCATAGTGATAGAAAGAAGGCTTTTTTATGTACGATGAGT
>CAVJMX010000126.1:0-6959 GCA_963650795.1 Bacteroidales bacterium H4 | reverse complement strand
ATTGGAGGAGTGTATCCTATGATATTTCATAATTACAAAAAAATAACCCGGGTATCTTCGGGGGCATTTTTTACGGTAGAGGCAGCAATTCTGTATCCGGCGGTGCTGACAGTAATAGTATTAATGGTATATTTGCTGTTTTTTCAATACGACCGCTGCCTGCTGGAGCAGGATGTGGGGAAAGCGGCAGTGCAGAGTGCCGGAAAATGGACATTGACGAAGGCAGAACTGGACGAGTGCATGCAAAAAGAGACCATGTATTTTGACGAAGACAAATATATTGCATGGGAGGGAGAGGATGCACAATGGAAATTAGAAAAAAACGATGTGGTTGTCGAGAAAACAGGAAGACTGAAATATCCCTTTTTCGGAATGGGGACGACGGAAAAATATTGGAGCGCTAAAGCTTCTTTCCGGGTAGATCGAAGTTCTCCGGTATTTTATCTCAGAAGAATTAGGGCAGTAAAAAATGAGACAGAGGCGAGTACGGATTAACGAAAGCAGGAAGGAAAACATTATGTTAAATACAGAATATATCAGAAGCTTAAATGCAAATTATGAGAGACTATTACTGGGTGAGAAACCGGAAGAAAAAAGATATCAGTATTGCATGATCAGTCGGGGAGGTATCAAAGGGTTGCTGCCCTGCAGTCTGCGGTATATCGATGGGAATGCATATCTGTACTATGATATTACCTCTAGACAGAATATAGCGCAGCTTTTTGACAAAAAAGTAATGACAAGAAAATGGCTGACTGATTTCCTATGGAGTATGCGCAGAGTACGCATGGAAATGTCACGTTTCCTTCTGGAGGAAGGGAATATTGTATGGTTTCCCGGGCACATTTATCAGGATCTGGAGAAGAATGATTTTCATTTTATCTATATTCCTTATTGTAGAGAGGATACCGGATTCCGGGAATTGATGGAATATCTGATAGAACATGTGGATTATCAGGATGAAGAGATGGCAGAATATCTGTATAAGGCGTATGAACAATATGAGACTGCAGGGGAGGTATATCTGCAGAGCAAGTTTTTTGAGGATGCGGAATGCCTCAAGACACCGCGGGAGACTGTAATCCCGGAGCCGGAGGAGACGAAGCAGCATCTTCCTGTGCAGGAGAGGGAACTGCAGGAGATGCCAAAGGTAGAGGAGAATCGGAATTATCCGGAGAAAAAGGGGCTGTTTTCCCTGTGGGAGAATCGCAGGAAAAAGGAGAAGCAGGAGAGAGAAAACTATAGCAGGAATCTGCAGCTCACCATGAGTGGGTATGCAGTGGCGGAAGAGACGACATATGAAGATGATGATATGGGGAAGACAGTGTATATGGAAGCACAGCCGGAAACAAAAGAGATTCGCCACAGATTAATGACGGAAGAAGGGAAACTGCTCGTATCGCTGGAACAGGATACCTATACAATAGGTAAGAAGAGAGGGGAAGCGGACCTGGTGCTGGAAGATCCGTCGGTAAGCAGACTGCATGCACGAATCGTAAAAGAGCCGGACGGCTATTATCTGGAGGATATGAATTCCACGAATGGAACTCTGAAAAATGGGCTTCGTATGCAACCGTATGAGAAGAAGAAACTGGAGGAGGGCGATGAGATCACTTTTGGGAAAAAAGTACTGATATATCGGTAGGTGTCCGGTTCCCCTTTTGGTTGACGCAGTGATGGTAACGGTGGTACAGTTTACATATTGATAGAAATAATATAGAAGAAGAGCCCCGGGAGGAATACCGTATGAAAAGGAGGCAGGATCTGCCGATCGTCAGCGGAATACTTGTGACGGTCAATGTTATTGTATATCTGATATGTACTTTTACAGGAGATCTGTTATATAATATAGGCGAACTGGATGCGGCAGCAGTGCTGTTACGTGGAGAGTACGGGAGAATTGTATATTCCATGTTTTTACATGCCGGAATCGAGCATCTTTTTAACAACATGGTAATTCTGTTTTTCCTGGGAGCAATGATAGAAAAGGTGACAGGACATATCCAGTTTCTTCTGTTGTATCTGCTGTCGGGAATCAGTGCTAATATCTGTTCGCTGCTGTATAAAGTGGTGGCGATGGATAACATGCCATCCGTGGGTGCTAGCGGCGCGATTTTCGGATTGGATGGTGTACTGCTGGCATGGATTCTGTTGAACAGAGAAGACATGCCGGATGTTACCCTAAAACGTGTGGTACTTATGATCGTATTATCTCTTTATAGCGGATTTACGGCACAGAATATAGATAATGCAGCTCATGTAGGCGGACTTCTGACCGGTTTTGCGGCGGGATCTCTGCTTTGCGTACTGAGAAGACGAAAAAGAAATCGAGAGGTGTAGGTTTGAATATCAATATTTATTACGGAGGGCGGGGGATCATTGATGATCCTACCATCTATGTGATTAACAAAATGCAGGAAGTTCTGGAGGAGTTGCGCGTACATGTAGAGAGATATAATCTCTACGATGGCAAGACGAATATTACGACATTACCGCAGACTTTAAAAGAAGCGGATGGTATTATTCTGGCAACGACTGTGGAATGGTACGGAATCGGCGGATACATGCAACAGTTTCTGGATGCCTGCTGGTTGTATGGTGATAAGGAAGCTATCTCCGGTATTTACATGTGCCCGGTAGTGATGTCTACTACCTATGGGGAGAGAGAGGGCAAACTGAATCTGGCTACCGCATGGGAGATCCTGGGCGGATTACCCTGCAGCGGAATCTGCGGATACATAGAAAATACCGTATCTTTAGAAATGAATGAGCAGTATGTTCAGATCATTGAGAAGAAAGCGGAAAATATGTACCGCACGATCAATCAGAAGATGGCAAGTTTCCCGGCGAGCAATAAAGTCATGAGACAGAAGATTACCATTCCGAAGTCCATTAATCTTACGCCGCAGGAGACGGAACAATTATCGGAGTACGTGTCGGATGACAGTTATGTACAGAGACAGAAGGAAGACATTCAGGAACTTACCAGTATGTTCCGCGGAATGTTAGATAATAGCGGCGCAGACAGCGAAGAGGAATATATCATTGAATTTAAAAAAGCGTTTGTCCCTCAGCCGGGATTTGAAGCGGTATATTCTATTATTATAGAAGAAAAGAAAAATCCCATGTGGATCACGGTAAAGGATTCTTCTGTGGAATGTGGCTATGGAGAGATGCAGAGCCCCGATGTGGAAATGTCTCTTAACCGGACAGCCATGGAGGATATTATAAACGGAAGAATGACCTTCCAGAGAGCTTTTATGTCCGGAGTGATGCAGCGAATGAAGGGGGATTTCCGAATATTAAGAACGTTGGACCAAATGTTTCCGTTTGAAGAAAAAGACAGATAGGAGTGTAGAATTAAGATGAAAAAAGACAATTGTATTTTCTGCAAAATTGCAAATGGTGAGATTCCTTCCAAAACCTTATATGAGGATGAAGATTTTCGTGTAATATTGGATTTGGGACCGGCAACCAGAGGACATGCATTGATCCTGCCCAAGGAGCATGCGGATAATCTGTATGAACTGCCGGAAGATACTGCGGCAAAAACTTTTGTGCTGGCGAAAAAGATGGCTGCAAAGATGGTAGAAAAGCTGCAGTGCGATGGACTCAACATCGTACAGAATAATGGTGAAGCAGCAGGACAGACGGTGAAGCATTTTCATATGCATCTGATTCCCCGCTATGAGAACGACGGACAGCATATTTTATGGAATCCGGGAGAAAGCACTCCGGAGGAGTTGGAAGAGATTCGCAAAACCATTACAGAATAGCAGGGAGAAACTATGAGGACGGTAGACGTAAAATTACTGACGCAGAATATCAGGGAAATGTGCATAGAGGCGAACCATTTCCTGTCACCGGATATGAAGAAGGCATTTACGAAAGCAGAACAGCAGGAAAAGGCGCTGTTAGGAAAGCAGATCCTGCAGCAGCTGCAGCAGAATATGGAGATTGCAGCCCAGGATATGATCCCTATCTGCCAGGATACCGGAATGGCAGTGGTATTTCTGGAGGTGGGACAGGATGTGCACTTCGAGGGAGGCAATGTGGAAGATGCCGTTAATGAAGGAGTCAGACAGGGATATGTAGATGGATATCTGCGTAAATCCGTGGTGAAAGATCCTATTTACCGGGAGAATACGAAGGATAATACGCCTGCCATCATTCATTATAGTATTGTTCCGGGAGACCATGTGAAGATCACAGTGGCACCGAAGGGATTCGGCAGTGAGAATATGAGCAGAGTATTTATGCTGAAGCCGGCAGATGGTATCGAAGGTGTGAAAAATGCCATTCTGACCGCGGTAAAGGATGCCGGACCGAATGCATGCCCTCCCATGGTGGTCGGAGTCGGTATCGGCGGTACTTTTGAAAAGTGCGCACTCATGGCGAAAAAGGCACTGACGAGATTTGTAGACGAACGCTCAGAGATTCCTTATGTCAGAGAACTGGAAGAGGAGTTATTGCAGAAAATCAATAAATCCGGTATAGGACCGGGCGGACTGGGTGGATCCACCACTGCTTTGGCGGTGAATATTAATACCTATCCTACGCATATAGCGGGATTACCGGTAGCTGTGAATATTTGTTGTCATGTGAACCGGCACGCAATCAGAGAAATCTGAGGATAGTGTCTGAGATTATCATAAATGGAGTGTAGAAATGGATAAATACATAAATGTACCTCTCAGTGATGAAGATGCCCGTTCTCTGAAGGCAGGAGATTATGTGTATCTGACGGGAACCATATATACTGCCCGCGATGCAGCACATAAGAGAATGCAGGAAGCTCTGGAGAAGGGCGAAACACTGCCGATGGAAATGAAGAATAATGTAATCTATTATATGGGACCGTCTCCGGCGAGAGAAGGGAGACCGATCGGCTCCGCAGGACCTACCACAGCCAGCCGGATGGATAAGTATGCGCCGGAACTGTTAGACCTTGGACTGAAGGGAATGATCGGAAAGGGGAAAAGGTCACAGGCGGTAATCGATGCCGTTGTCCGTAACGGAGCAGTGTATTTTGCGGCAGTCGGAGGTGCAGGCGCACTTTTATCCCGTGCAATTACTTCTTCAGAGGTGATTGCCTATGAGGATCTCGGTACGGAGGCAATCCGTAAACTGACAGTTAAGGATTTCCCTGCTATTGTTGTGATTGATGCAGAGGGAAACAATCTGTATGAGACAGCGGTAAAAGAATATAACGAAGAGTAGGCTGGAAGACGATGTATAGAATCATACTCATGGTGGTAAGACTGTTCTATAAGGTGCCGTATTATCTGATCAGAATATGGTGGCTTGGAACCAGGAAGAATTTTGACCTGGAGAAGAATTACGCATTTATCAAAAAGGTAACAAAAGCGGCGAACCGTGCCGGAAGGGTAACGATAGAAAGCTATGGAGAAGAAAACATCCCCGGGGAAAATGGATTTATCTTTTTTCCAAATCACCAGGGAATGTTTGATGTGCTCGTATTTTTGGAATCCTGTCCGGTCCCTTTCTCTGTAGTCTATAAAAAAGAAGTAAGTAATGTGATCCTTTTGAAACAGGTATTCAAAGCATTACGTGCCATAGCTATAGACAGAGAAGATATTAAGCAGTCGCTTCAGGTGATTAATCAGATGACTGAAGAGGTAAAACAGGGTAGGAACTTCCTGATCTTCCCGGAGGGTACCAGGAGTCGTATGGGGAATCAGCTTCTTCCATTTAAAGGGGGAACCTTTAAAAGTGCTGTCAGAGCGAAATGCCCGATTGTACCCTGCGCACTGATCGATTCTTACAAACCGTTTGATGAAAAGTCTATAGCTCCGGTAACGGTAAAGCTGATCTATCTGCCGCCAATCTATTATGAAGAGTATAAACAGATGAAGACTCCTGAGATCGCCGATCTGGTAAAAACAAGGATTGAAGAGGCTATTAGAGAATATTTATAAACAATATCTACAATTAATAAAAAAGCAATTGACAAATGCATAGAGCTTATGTATAATAACTTTTGCGTCACGAAATGACGCGAACAACATATTTGGTAGAGACGATATTCAGATTATGGAGAAATACTCAAGAGGCTGAAGAGGCGCCCCTGCTAAGGGTGTAGGTCGGGCAACCGGCGCGAGGGTTCAAATCCCTCTTTCTCCGTTTACTACCAATAGGAAGTAAGAGAAGAATCTTAAGAGATTGAGATTTCTTTTTTTACGCCTTTTCCACCATTGTAAACGCTTTGAAAAATAAATGTAAAAAGTTGTTGACAAAGCATGAGGCAATGTGGTAGTATGAAAGTCCACCGCGAAAACGTAGGTTTTCCGGTTGAGAAAAAGATTTGAAAAAATCGAAAAAGTTGTTGACAAATAAAAGCGGACATGATAAGATATCAGAGTTGCCGCTGAGAACAACAGCAACGAAACAAACTGATCTTTGACAAATAAACAGTAATGCAACCCTGAAAATTCCAAGATTTTCAGAGAAATTCAAGAACAAGCAACTTAGTCGAAAGACGAAGAAGCTACCCGAATTAACAGTAAAACAATGCCAGATAAAACTGGCAGGAAAAAACTTTTTAACATGAGAGTTTGATCCTGGCTCAGGATGAACGCTGGCGGCGTGCCTAACACATGCAAGTCGAACGGAGCACTGAGACTTCGGTTTTTGTGCTTAGTGGCGGACGGGTGAGTAACGCGTGAGCAATCTGCCTTTCAGAGGGGGATAACGATTGGAAACGATCGCTAATACCGCATAACGTATTTGGATGGCATCTTCCGAATACCAAAGGAGCAATCCGCTGAAAGATGAGCTCGCGTCTGATTAGATAGTTGGTGAGGTAACGGCCCACCAAGTCGACGATCAGTAGCCGGACTGAGAGGTTGAACGGCCACATTGGGACTGAGACACGGCCCAGACTCCTACGGGAGGCAGCAGTGGGGAATATTGCACAATGGGGGAAACCCTGATGCAGC
>CAVJMX010000125.1:0-7007 GCA_963650795.1 Bacteroidales bacterium H4 | reverse complement strand
GTGCTCCGTATCCGTATCTCTACAGAGCTCCCAAGGGATATACGGAAGCAGAGGCAATTCAGTTCTATATTGATGAACTGAACAGAGTCTTCGATGAGGGTGCTCCTGCCAGTGAGATTGCCTGCATGATATTAGAGCCGCTTCAGGGCGAGGGCGGATTTATTCCGGCACCGATTGAATGGGTGAAAGCAGTCCGTAAAATCTGTGATGACAACGGTATCCTCATGATCGCAGACGAGGTTCAGTGCGGTAACTGCAGAACCGGTAGATATTATGCTTCTGAGTATTGGAAAGAAGCTGGCGCTGCTCCGGACATCATCGCTACGGCCAAATCCTTAGGAGGAGGTCTTCCGATCTCAGCGATCACTGCAAGAGCCGAGGTGATGGATGCAGCCCCGGCAGGAACCATCGGAGGTACCTTCTGCGGTAACCCGCTGTCCTGTGCGTCTGCATTAGCTGTTATGGATATCATGGAAAGAGATGATTATGCAGCAAAGGCAAGACATATCGGTGAGACCGTAACCGCTAGATATAAAGAGCTCCAGAAGAAATATCCGGTGATCGGCGATGTCAGAGGCCTTGGTGCCATGATTGGTATCGAGTTCGTAACAGACCCGGAGACAAAAGAGCCGGCTACAAAGCTTGTTGCAGATATCGTTCAGAATGCAATGCAGAAGGGCCTGCTTCTGGAAAACTGCGGTGCAGCAGGTAATACCATTCGCTTCCTGGCTCCTCTTACCATGACAGATGAGCAGATGGAGCGGGGACTTGAGATTTTCGAGGAAGCCATCAAAGAATCATTGTAATTATTATAGAACCAAGGACAAAGATGTCAGGAAAGACGGGGAATCTGTCTTCCCTGACATTTTTTAGATCAGAGTGGAGGAAGTGTCTATGGAACAGAAATCAAAATTTGACAAGGTAATGGGTGCTTGGGACATCCTTGTTATCGCATTTGGAGCAATGATAGGATGGGGATGGGTCATTAACTCAGGTGACTGGATTACCACAGCCGGATTTATGGGTTCTATGATCGCTATGCTGATCGGTGGTCTGATGGTATTCTTCGTCGGTCTTACCTATGCCGAGCTTACGGCTGCTATGCCCCAATGCGGTGGAGAACATGTGTTCAGCTACCGGGCTATGGGACCTACAGGATCCTTTGTATGTACTTGGATGATTATCTTAGGATATGTGGCGACATCTGCCTTTGAGGCAACAGCCCTCCCTACCGTAATCACATATCTCTTTCCTGATTTTAACCAGGTTTACCTGTATTCCATTGCTGGTAAGGACATCTATCTTACCACGATTCTCTTAGGTGTTGGTTTTGCAGTTCTTATCACCTATATCAATTTAAAAGGTGCTAAGACGGCAGCTATGCTACAGACAATCCTTACTGCAATCATTGCGATTGCCGGAATTCTTCTTGTAGTCGGATCAACGATAAATGGAGATATCTCTAATATTACAGGGCAGATGTGGGAGGCTTCCACCGGTAATACCCTGGGAAGTGTTTTTAAAGTTGCCTGCATGACTCCGTTCTTGTTTATCGGCTTCGATGTTATTCCTCAGGCAGCAGAGGAGATCAGTGTACCTTATAAAAAAATCGGTAAGATCATGCTGTTATCGATTTTCCTTGCAGTTGCATGGTATCTCCTGATTGTCTATGCGGTCTGCTACATCATGCCTCAGAATGCAATTATAGAGGAAATGTCTTCCCAGAACGGTCTTGTGTCAGCAAAAGCAATTGAAATTGCATTTCACTCGCCTATGATGGGTAAGGTTCTTATCATTGGCGGACTGTGCGGAATCATTACTTCATGGAATTCCTTCCTCATGGGTGGAAGCCGGGCGCTTTATTCCATGGGTGAATCCCTGATGATTCCGGATTTCTTTGGAAAGCTCGGAAAAAATAAGACACCGGAAGCAGCTATTATTCTGTGCGGAATTGCCTGCTGTATCGCCCCCTTCTTTGGAAGAGGCGTTCTCGTATGGCTGGTTGATGCAGCTTCTTTTGGCTGTGTTATTGCTTATATGTTTGTTTCAATCTCTTTCTGCATTTTGAGAAAGAAACGGCCTGACATGGAGCGCCCTTATAAAGTAAAAGCCGGTAAATTTGTGGGTGTTATGGCTGTCATTATGGCTGGCTTTATGACCCTTCTCTATATCATTCCTGCATCCTTTTCCGCAGCACTTGTATGGCAGGAATGGATCGTTGTAGGAATCTGGCTTGCCCTGGGTGTGGTCTTCTATGTATATTCTAAGAAGAAATACGGTGCAGAATTTGGCCGTGATATTTTCATTGTTACCGATGAAAATGAGGCAGAAGAGGAAGATCCCAGACTTGCAGCGATCAACAAAAAATATGAAGGAAAACATTTTGTTGTCACTGTTGGCTGCGAGTACGGAAGCGGCGGTCCAGAAATCGCCAAAATGGTTGCAGATTATTTTGGAGTCGAGTATTATAACAGAGACCTTGTAGACAAGGTTGTAGATCAGATCGGCGTTGATAAAGGACTTGTCGAGGAAGCAGATACAAAGATTGGTGTAAGATACGGTTTCGATACCTCCTATGGTGTCCGTTATGCGAACCTTTCCAACAGGGTTATCGATGCACAGTTCCAGGCAATTCATGACTTCGCTGAGAAATCCTCCTGCGTCATTGTCGGACGAAGCAGTGATTACATTCTGAAAGACAGAGATGATGTCCTGAATGTATTCATCTATGCACCGGAGGCAGATGAGATTGCAGCTGTCATGAAAAAGAAAGGCTTGAATGAACACAAGGCAAGAGAGGAATGGGAATCTGTGGAAAAAGCCCAGCATGCAAGACATGAGTATATCACCGGAAAGAAGCGTGGTGACAGACACACCAGAGATGTGCTGTTAAACAGCAGCCTGCTGGGATGGAATCAGACCGCAGAACTGATCATTGAACTCGTAGAACGTAAATATAACATTCAGGATGAAGAGATCAAGAAGGAGGCCTAATAGACAATGAAAGGTTTTTCAATTCGTACAGAGATAGAAGAATATGATAATTTTGCACAGTTTGCCGCAGAAGCAGGGCTTAATGCCGACGACCTGGTGCTATGCGGTGAGCATACTTATAACGACTATATTGCACCTCTCCATACCGGAGTACAGACTTTATTCCGGGAGAAATATAGCAAGGGCGAACCTACAGACAAAGATGTAGATGCAATCCTTGCCGCATGCAGGGTTAAGAACTATAACCGGATCATAGCTGTCGGCGGCGGAACCGTGATTGATATTGCCAAGGTTGTCGCTGTGGCAGGACCTGAGGACAAGGTAGATAATCTCTATGACAATGTGGCTCACCTTAGCAAAAAGCATCCGCTTATCATTATTCCCACAACCTGCGGAACCGGAAGCGAGGTGACAAGTATTTCGGTCATAAACCGTGTCAGCAAGGGTGTGAAAATGGGACTTGCTTCTGAAGCAATGCTTCCGGACAAAGCGGTCATGATCACGGATATGCTTCATTCCTTGCCCTATAAGATTTTTGCTACATCATCCATCGATGCCATGGTTCACAGCGTAGAATCCTTCCTGAGTCCGAATGGCTGTAGCATCTCGAGAATTTTTTCAACGGAGGCATTAAAGACGATTCTTTCCTGTTGGAAAAAGGCCGTGGAGAACGGCGGAGAAGATGCTTGGAAAGAATATGCTGCAGATTTTCTGAAAGCCTCTAACTGGGCAGGTCTTGGCTTCGGATATGCAGGTTGTGCGGCAGTCCATGCCTGTGCTTATCCATTAGGATCTGTGTATCATATTCCCCACGGACAGTCCAATCAGCTCATGTTTGCCCCGGTTATGAAGAAGTACAAAGAACTTCAGCCAACAGGCAGAATCAACGAGTTGGAGGCAGTCATAGCAGAAACTCTGGATTGCAATTCAGAGGAGGCTCTGGAGGAGCTGTATAAGTTGATGGACGGTGTCTTAAAGAGTGAGCCACTTAGAAACTTTGGTGTCAAAGAAAGTGATTTACCGGTATTTTCCAGTGATGTTATCAAAACGCAGCAGCGTCTTCTGAAAAATAACTACATTCCTCTCACAGAGGAGCAGGTGCTTGCCATTTACAAGGCAGTATATTAAAAAAGGGTTGGATTCCATGACAGGAATCCAACCTTTTTTCCTTAACTTTAAGGAGAAAATGGAACCTAATTTCCCTCAAGATTGTGGGGCTGGGGAGTTGAATAGGAGAAGCCTGTTTTTTAGAATTATAAACGAAATATTAAATCGTATTTTCACACATGTAATATAAAAACATTAGAAATAATGAGATAAAGAGAGAAAATAAGAGAAACGGAATTTTAAATAACTGTGAATACGTTTGAAAAACTCGGCGTATAAAACTAATATAAGCTATAGAAATTAGCACTCGATAAAAATGAGTGCTAACAAATGAAAAAGAGTAATATGATATTTAAATAGTTATAAGGAGGAAGTTGTCATGAATTTGAAACCCTTAGGTGACAGAGTAGTATTAAAACAGTTAGTTGCAGAGGAGACTACCAAGTCCGGTATCGTACTCCCCGGTCAGAATAAGGAAAAGCCCCAGCAGGCAGAGGTTGTTGCTGTAGGTCCCGGCGGTGTTGTAGACGGTAAGGAAGTAAAGATGGAAGTTAAGGTTGGCGATCAGGTCATCTATTCCAAATACTCCGGAACTGAAGTAAAGCTGGATGATGAAGAGTACATCATCGTAAAGCAGAGCGACATCCTTGCAATTATTCAGTAATTGCTAATTTTAAAAGAAATTAAGACTAAGAACAAATAAATTGGAGGCTGATTATTATGGCAAAAGAGATTAAATACGGCGCAGAAGCCCGTGCAGCATTAGAGGCTGGTGTAAACCAGCTGGCAGATACCGTAAGAGTAACCTTAGGACCCAAAGGAAGAAACGTAGTACTGGATAAGTCCTTCGGAGCACCCCTGATTACCAACGATGGTGTTACCATTGCAAAAGAGATCGAGCTGGAAGATGCATTCGAGAACATGGGCGCACAGCTGGTAAAGGAAGTAGCTACCAAGACCAACGATGTAGCCGGTGATGGTACTACCACTGCAACTGTTCTGGCACAGGCTATGGTAAATGCAGGTATGAAGAACCTGGCAGCAGGTGCTAACCCCATCATCCTGAGAAAAGGTATGAAGAAAGCAACCACATGTGCAGTAGAAGCTATCGGTAAGATGAGCCAGAAGGTAAACGGCAAAGAGCACATCGCAAGAGTAGCAGCAATCTCCGCAGGAGATGAGGCTGTAGGACAGCTGGTTGCAGATGCTATGGAGAAGGTAAGTAACAACGGTGTTATCACCATTGAAGAGTCCAAGACCATGCAGACCGAGCTGGATCTGGTAGAAGGTATGCAGTTCGACAGAGGTTATATCTCCGCTTACATGGCAACCGATATGGATAAGATGGAAGCAGTTCTGGATAACCCTTATATCCTGATCACCGATAAGAAGATCTCCAACATTCAGGAGATCCTGCCTCTGTTAGAGCAGATCGTTCAGTCCGGCGCTAAGCTGTTAATTATCGCTGAGGATGTAGAGGGCGAGGCACTGACCACCCTGATCGTCAACAAGCTGCGTGGTACTTTCAATGTAGTAGCTGTTAAGGCTCCCGGCTATGGTGACAGAAGAAAAGCTATGCTGGAGGATATCGCAATCCTGACCGGTGGTACCGTGATCAGCTCCGAGCTTGGCTATGAGCTGAAGGATACCACAATGGATATGCTGGGTCGTGCAAAATCCGTTAAGGTACAGAAAGAGAACACTGTGATCGTAGACGGTGAGGGCGACAAGGAAGCATTACAGTCCAGAATCGCACAGATCAAGAAGCAGATCGAAGAGACCACTTCTGATTTCGACAGAGAGAAATTACAGGAGAGACTGGCTAAGCTGTCCGGTGGTGTTGCAGTCATCCGTGTAGGTGCTGCTACCGAGACCGAGATGAAGGAAGCTAAGCTTCGTCTGGAAGATGCTCTGGCAGCTACCAGAGCAGCTGTAGAGGAAGGCATCATCTGTGGTGGTGGTTCCGCATACATTCATGCATCCAAGGAAGTTGCCAAACTGGCAGCAAGCCTGGAAGGTGATGAGAAGACCGGTGCAGGCATCGTCCTGAAGGCACTGGAAGCTCCTCTGTATCACATCGCAGCAAACGCAGGACTGGAAGGCAGCGTTATCATCAACAAGGTGCGTGAGTCTGAGGTCGGTGTCGGCTTCGATGCTCTGAAAGAGGAATATGTAGATATGGTAAGCGCAGGTATTCTGGATCCCGCTAAGGTTACCAGAAGCGCTCTGCAGAACGCTACCAGCGTAGCAAGCACACTGCTGACTACCGAAAGCGTTGTAGCTAACATCAAGGAAGAGACTCCTGCAATGCCCGCCGGTGGAGCCGGCATGGGCGGGATGATGTAAGCGTCAGGACCGCTTCGACGCAGCCGTGACATAAAAATACCCGATCTCCAAGCTTGCTTGGGGAATCGGGTACTTTTTATGTCACGGATATGACGAAGTCCAGCGGATATCGCATGAATTGCGAAGCAATTTATGCGATAAGCCGCTGCTGCGTCGAATCATAAGTGCGAAGCACGTGCTCTGCGAAGCAGAACGATTTTCGAAGATAGTATCCTCGGTGTAACAAAGTGTCAACACTTGACTGTTTTTTAAAAACAATTTACACTAACATTATCTATAAAAACACCGAGGATTCTATTTCATGAAAAAATTATTATCCGAATTACAATATTTTTGGAAACAGAAATGCTATGTTTTGGTATTGACCATGACTGCCATATGCGGTTATGGTTTCGAAATCACACATTACAGTATCGGAATTGATGATACTGCCATCGAACTTTATCTGGAAGACGGTCTGGCGCCTGTGATGGGACGTTGGACAATGTTTCTGGTAAATAAGATCTTCCATATGTCGAATTTTTCCCCGTTTATGCTGGAATTCATCGGAGTACTCCTGC
>CAVJMX010000124.1:0-7062 GCA_963650795.1 Bacteroidales bacterium H4 | reverse complement strand
GAGCAGATGTATACATTTTCCACCAAAGAAGAGAAACAGCAATATTGCCTGGAATACATCCGGGAAAATAAGGCGGATTTTTTCAATGCAGAGCATCTGAGAAAAAAAGCAAGCTATAACTTCGCGAACGGCAATCTGGGTGCCAGTGCTTTCCTGAATGTGGAACAAAACGACGGAACCTTGATCTGGGAAATGTTTTCTCCCTGGGGCAGTTATTACTGGAGAACCAGCCAGATTTGCTATTGTTATCTGGTATCCCTGTATGTACTGTTGTGGATCGGAATGATTTTCAGCCTCAGGGGTGTTATCAGAGGACAGAATCCGCCGTCGTTATTGATGATATGCCAGCTGAGTTTTATCGGCATTGTCATATTCCGATGCTTTGGGAAGCCAGCGGCAGACAGCTGTATAATCAGATGCCCGGAATCCTGCTGGGAGGAGTTCTGAGTATAGATTATTTTTGGAAAAACTTATCGATAAAACCTCGAAAATAATAATTGACCATTATAACGCACATGTTGTACACTGTAATCGGTGCAATTTCATAAGCATCACAGTATACCGAAGGGAAGTAGGGACATGCGCGAAGAATTGAATGTAGAGGAGCTTTTTGCCAGCAAGGTATTTACCCTGGGCAAAATGAAAGAGAGACTCCCCAAGAGCACTTACAAAGAAGTCAAAAAGATCATGGATCAGGGAGGAGAACTTTCCCTGGCGACAGCCGATGTGGTGGCAGCAGCAATGAAGGACTGGGCGATCGAGAACGGTGCGACCCATTATACCCACTGGTTCCAGCCGTTGACCGGTATCACCGCAGAGAAACACGACGCTTTTGTAACACATCCCGATGAGGATGGCAGAATGATCATGGAATTTTCCGGCAAGGAACTGATCAAGGGAGAGCCCGATGCGTCTTCTTTCCCCTCCGGTGGTTTACGTGCCACTTTTGAGGCAAGAGGCTACACCACCTGGGATATCACTTCCCCCGCATTTATCAAGGAGACCGCTACCGGTCCGACCCTCTGTATCCCT
Organism: Bacteroidales bacterium H4; assembly: GCA_963650795.1. Lineage (GTDB taxonomy): Bacteria > Bacillota > Clostridia > Lachnospirales > Lachnospiraceae > Acetatifactor. Next base: position 6,030 of record CAVJMX010000124.1, on the reverse strand, counting down.
ACTGCTTTCTGTTCTTATAAGGGCGAAGCACTGGACAAAAAGACCCCGTTACTTCGTTCCATGGAGGCTCTGAGCAAGCAGGCAATCCGTATCGTGCGTCTGTTTGGCAATACAGAAGCCACCAAAGTACTGCCTTCCGTTGGCGCAGAGCAGGAATATTTCCTGGTGGATTCCGCCAAGGCATTACAACGTGAAGATATTATTTTTGCCGGACGTACTCTGTACGGAGCTCCCGCCCCCAAGGGACAGGAGATGGATGACCACTATTTCGGTGTTATCCGCGAGCGTATCGGCGCATTTATGCATGATGTGAATATTGAACTGTGGAAACTGGGCGTGACTTCCAAGACCCAGCACAACGAGGCAGCTCCCGCGCAGCACGAAGTGGCTCCCATCTACGAATCCGCTAACGTGGCAGTAGACCACAACCAGCTGGTGATGGAGACCCTGAAGCGTGTGGCAGGCAAGCACGGTCTGCGCTGCATGCTGCATGAGAAGCCTTTTGCCGGAGTGAACGGTTCCGGTAAGCATAACAACTGGTCCATCACGACAGACAACGGTGTGAACCTTTTGGAGCCCGGACAGACCCCTAACGAAAATATTCAGTTCCTGCTGGTACTGGCATGTATCATGAAGGCAGTAGATACCCATGCGGATCTGCTGCGCCAGAGCGCATCCAATGTCGGCAACGATCACAGACTGGGCGGCTATGAGGCACCGCCTGCCATTATCTCTATCTTCCTGGGCGAGCAGCTGGAGGACGTGGTAGCACAGCTGGTGGAGACCGGTAAAGCTGACAATCTGAAAGAAGGCGGTGTGCTCCGTACCGGAGTATCCACATTACCCGATTTTGTAAAGGATGCTACGGATAGAAACCGTACGTCACCTTTCGCGTTTACAGGTAATAAATTCGAATTCCGTATGGTGGGAAGTGAGGATTCCATCGGAAGCCCCAACACCACCCTGAATGCCATTGTGGCAGAGGCTTTCTGCGAAGCGGCAGACCGCCTGGAAGGTGCGGAAGATTTCGATATGGCAGTGCATGATCTAATTAAGGAATATATGACCGAGCATCAGCGTATCATTTTCAACGGCAACGGTTATGCCAAGGAATGGGAAGAGGAAGCAGCCAGAAGAGGACTGCCCAACATTCCTTCTATGGTAGCCGCAGTAGATACTCTGACCACACCCAAGGCAATTCATCTGTTTGAAAAATTCGGCATTTTCACCGAGGCAGAGCTGCGTTCCCGGGCGGAAGTACTGTATGAGACCTATGCGAAGACCATCAACATCGAGGCACTGACCATGGTGGATATGGCGAATAAGCAGATCATCCCCGCAGTGATGAAGTACAGCAGATCTCTGGCAGATTCTGTGATTGCCATCAAGGAAGCAGGAGGAGACAGTTATGTTCCTGCCCACATGCTGCAGCAGATAACGGAGAAACTGACCGAGATGGAGAAGGCATCCGAGGCACTTTTGGAAGAGGAGAAGAATGCTTCCGCCATGCCCAGAGGCAAGGAGCAGGCATTCTACTATCATGATAAGGTCATGGTGGCAATGAATGCCCTGAGAAAGCCCGCAGACGAGCTGGAGAAGCTGGTAGACAAAGAGTACTGGCCGTTCCCGACCTATGCGGATCTGCTCTTTGAAGTATAGAGCGCTTCAAAGGTCATTTTGGATGCAATAATAAATTTTTTGAAAAAAGGTACAATAATAAATTTTTTGAAAAAAGGTATTGCATTTAAAAAAAATCTGATGTATAGTAATGAGCCATAGAGGAGCAATCCTCACAAGTGAATATTTTTCAATGCGAAACGAAGGCGTTTACACTAGGGAGTGTAGCGCCTTTTGTTGTTTCTAAATAGCAACAGTGCACGAAGTCGCAGGAAGCATGAAAAATAGCAAAAATAAGGAGGAAACGAAGATGAGTGAAGTGTTAAACGTGGAAGAAATCTTTGGCAGTAAGGTATTCACTCTTGGTAAGATGAGGGAAAGATTACCCAAGAGCGTCTACAAAGAAGTGAAGAAGATCATTGATCACGGCGGAGAGCTGTCTCTGGCAACCGCTGATGTTGTAGCAAAGGCAATGAAGGATTGGGCTGTTGAGAACGGTGCAACCCATTATACTCACTGGTTCCAGCCTCTGACAGGTATCACGGCTGAGAAGCATGACGCATTCGTAACCCATCCCGATGAATATGGCAAGATGATCATGGAGTTTTCCGGTAAGGAGCTGATCAAGGGCGAGCCCGATGCATCCTCTTTCCCCTCCGGTGGACTGCGGGCTACCTTCGAGGCAAGAGGTTATACCGCATGGGATATCACTTCCCCTGCATTCCTGAAAGAAGATGCTACCGGCGTGATCCTCTGCATTCCCACTGCTTTCTGCTCTTACAAGGGTGAGGCACTGGATAAGAAGACACCGCTTCTTCGTTCCATGGAAGCAATCAGCACGCAGGCACTTCGTATCGTAAGACTGTTCGGCAACACCGAGGCTACCAAGGTTGTGGCAAGTGTAGGACCGGAGCAGGAATATTTTCTGGTAGACAGAGATAAATACTTAAAGCGTGAAGACCTGATCTTTGCCGGACGTACCCTGTTCGGTGCACCCGCACCCAAGGGACAGGAGCTGGAGGATCACTACTTCGGAACCATCCGTGAGAGAATCGGTTCTTTCATGAAGGATCTGAACATTGAACTGTGGAAGCTGGGCGTAACCGCCAAGACACAGCACAACGAAGTAGCTCCCGCACAGCATGAGCTGGCACCTATTTATGAGACTGCCAACATTGCAGTAGACCACAACCAGCTGGTTATGGAGACTATGAAGAAAGTAGCTGGTCGTCATGGAATGACCTGCCTGCTGCATGAGAAGCCTTTCGCCGGAGTGAACGGTTCCGGTAAACATAACAACTGGTCTCTGGGAACTGATAACGGTGTGAACCTCTTAGATCCCGGCGACACTCCGAACGAGAACATCCAGTTCCTGTTAGTACTGGCATGTATCCTGAAAGCAGTAGATACCCATGCAGATCTGCTTCGTCAGAGTGCATCCGATGTCGGCAACGATCACAGACTGGGAGCTAACGAGGCACCCCCTGCTATCATTTCCGTATTCCTGGGCGAGCAGCTGGAGGATGTGGTAAAGCAGCTGGTTGAGACCGGTGATGCTACCCATTCTATCCAGGGCGGCAAGCTTTTAACCGGTGTATCCACACTGCCGGATCTGGATAAGGATGCCACCGACCGTAACAGAACTTCACCGTTTGCTTTCACCGGCAACAAGTTCGAGTTCCGTATGGTAGGTAGTGCAGATTCCATCGCCAGCCCCAACACCACTCTGAATGCCATCGTTGCAGAAGCTTTCTGCGAGGCAGCAGACATTCTGGAGAAGGCAGACGATTTCGATATCGCTGTCCATGATCTGATCAAGAAGTATCTGACCGAGCATCAGAGAATCATTTTCAATGGCAACGGTTATTCCGAGGAATGGGTAGAAGAGGCAGCCAGAAGAGGACTTCCCAACATCAAGTCCATGGTAGAGGCTTCCGAGACTCTGACCACCGAGAAATCCATTAAGCTGTTCGAGAAGTTTGGTATCTTTACCGAGGCAGAGTTAAGATCCCGTGAGGAGGTTCTGTACGAAACCTACTCCAAGACCATCAACATCGAAGCTCTGACCATGGTAGATATGGCGAAGAAGCAGTACATTCCCGCGGTTATGGAGTACACCAAGACTCTGGCTGACACTGTACTGGCTGTTAAGAGTGCAGGTGCTGATGCCACTGTGCAGACCACTGTTCTGAAGAGCATCTCCGAGAAGCTGGCAGAGGCACAGGCAGCAGAGACCACTCTGGAGGATAAGCTGGCAGAGGCGGCAGGCATCGAAGATCCCAAGAAGCTTGCTTTCTTCTATAAAGATGTGGTACATACCGCAATGGATGACCTGAGAGCTCCCGTGGATGCACTGGAGATGATGGTTGACAAGAAGGTATGGCCGGTACCTACCTACGGCGATCTGATCTTTGAAGTATAAAATACCATAATACGTTTCTCTCATTGTGTTGCATAAGGCGAGGCTTACTGCATGGGCGGTAAGCCTCGTTTTTGTTGCGACTGGGAAAATGCTGTGTTAAGATAGTGGCATGATGAAAAATAAAAAATTTTGGAAAATAATCTGCATTCTTGCGGTAATTGCATATACGTTGAAAAATCTGTTCATCGGAGTGGACACGGATGAAGGGTACGGTATCATGGTGGGATATCGGCTTGCCATGGGCGACCGCCTGTTACTGGATATGTGGGAGCCCCACCAGACCTCTGCTATTTTCACGGCATTGTTTATTGCACCGTTTGTGAGACTGACCGGCGGCGTGAATTATCTGAATCTGTTTTTGAGAGTCGTATTTTTCCCAATTCAGGCGGGAGTCAGTGTCTTCTTATATAAGACGATCCGCAAGACCGCACCGCAGGTGGATGCGTCTATAGCTGCCCTGATGGGACTTTTATATTATGTAACGACACCGAAGTCTATTTTTATTCCGGAATATTCTAACCTCCACAACTGGTTCTTCGCACTGATGGTGCTGTGCCTTTTGAGATATTTTGGAGCAAAAGATTCTGAGGGCAGCCGGGTGGAAGGAAAGCTTGGGTATCTGGCACTTGCGGGAATTTTTATGACCTGTGATGTGCTGGCGTATCCCAGTATGGTGCTTGTGTTTGTATGTTGCATGGGCTTTTTGCTTTTGCGTAAGTCAAAGAGGAAGGCGAGAGAGGTTTTAGCCTATGCGCTGCCCTGTGTATTGAGCGCGGGGGCGATGTTCGGATACCTGCTGACGTATATGTCGCCGCAGACCATGCTGCAGATGGTGGGAGAGATTCTGGGAGAAGGATCCCATCAGACCTCCGTAGCAGAGAAATTGCTGGACTGGGGAGAAAGTCTCGGAGAGACTCTGCTGATCCTTTTGGCAGCGCTGCTTATTGCGGAATTGATTCGATGGATCGTGGGAAAAAAGATGAAAAAGCAGCTTCCGGAACTGCTCCGTGCGCCGGGAATGCTGTTTTTCCTGATCGTATTTGTGATTCAGATCGGATTCTGGCTGTTCAGCTCTTTTAATGCCATTTATCCACAGCTTCTTCTGATGGCATTATCTTTGGAAGGTATCTACATTTACCTTCGGAAGGACCGGTCGGAAACACTTTTCTTCCGTTGGATCCTGTTGGTGTTTGTGAACTATTTTGCGGTACTGTTGCTGTCTAACTGGGAGCCGATGCTGCTAAATACTTATCTGATCCTGGGAGCGGAGGCAGGACTGGCTGTCCTAAGCTGCTATTGGCAGAAGACGAGTGCGTATGGGAAAAAGGCTCTGCAGATCCTGTGTCTGTGCCTGGTACTGGGGAATGCATTTTCCTATACATATTTGATTCTGGGTTCCCAGGAGTATCATGCCTCTGTGATCCGGAATGTGCGGGGCATTAATAGGAAAGGCTTGCGGGCAGGGATTCTCACGGACTATATGACGGCATATCGTTACAACAATAATATGGAGATCTGGCAGGAGGCAGTGCCGGACGGCAGTACGGTGCTCTATGTGGGACCGTCCCAGTTCTATTGTATGCTCGGAGAACATACCCAGGCTTCTCCCGATACCATCTGCTCCATGATCTATGATGAGCGGCTGTTGGATTACTGGGAACTCCATCCGGAACGTTATCCGGATGTGGTAGTGTTTGAAAGCAGCTATGGTGATATCCGGCAGGAAGGCGATAACTTTATCTGGCACTGGCTGATGGAAGATTTTCAGCCCACGGAGAGGAAAGATTACCCCTATATCGCAGTGTTTACCAGGTGATTTTACAGGAATTGTTTTAATTTCATATACTTTTTTTAAAATTTTTTAAATTAGGTATTGCAAAATGGAAACAGATAGTGTATACTTCATCAAGTAAACGACATAGGGCTATCGCCAAACGGTAAGGCAACGGACTCTGACTCCGTCATTTCAAGGTTCGAATCCTTGTAGCCCT
>CAVJMX010000123.1:0-7095 GCA_963650795.1 Bacteroidales bacterium H4 | reverse complement strand
ACCCACAGCGCTGCGATTGCCATCCGCCAGTCCAGGAAAAAGGTACCGATAGCGATCAGTGTCGTGGAGACGCAGGAGCCTGCCAGTTCCGGAATGAAATGGGAGGAGGCGGTCTCCATGGCGGCACAATCCGCCATAATGGTACTGGTCAGATCTGACAGATCTTTTTTCCCGAAGAAGGATAACGGAATCTTACGAAGCTGCTCTGCCAGCGCAATTCTCCGCACGCCGCTCTCCACGTAAGTCGCCAGGAATGTAGCGCGGTACTGCACCAGTGTCGTCAGGGCAATCAGGAGAAGACAAAGTACACAACCCACAATATAGAACACACCTCTGCCTGCCATAGTGCCCTGCAGATAATCTCTTACCAGAAAATACAGCATCCATACCGGGAGCATCAAAACCAGATCGGAGATGGTCACAGATACGAACGCTTTCATCATATCCTTCGCACCTTTTTCGGAAAGTGCGTATTTATGCTGCAATTTTGCCTGCAAACTACTCATTCTATTTCTCCCCCTTTCCTACTTTCCAGCTGACGGACTTGTTGTACTCTTCCCACATATGGGCATACAGACCACCCTGTGCCAGCAATGCCTCGTGGGTTCCCTGTTCCACAATTCCGCCATCCTTCAGGACGCAGATGCGGTCGGCATCCACAACGGAGGAAAGTCTGTGGGCGATCATAATAACGGTCTTGCCTGTGGAAAGCTTTGTAAATGCTTTCTGCACCTTTGCCTCATTGTCGGGGTCGGCAAATGCGGTTGCCTCATCCAGAATCAGGATCGGTGCATTTTTAAGCATAGCTCTGGCAATGGACAGACGCTGTGCCTCACCGCCGGACACATAAGTGCCCTGACTTCCGATGACGGTATCCACACCATTCGGAAGCTTCGCAATGATGTCCTCACACTGGGCATTCTTCAGGGCTTCCATGACTTCTTCTCTTGTGGCATCCTTTTTGCCCATGCGGACATTGTCATAAATGGACATCTTCAACAGTTTGCTGTCCTGGAATACGAAGGACACCATATCCATCAGTTGCGGGGAGGGAATATCCTTCACATCCACGCCGCCGATGCAGACCCTGCCTTCCGTGGTATCGTAAAAACGGGCAATCAGACTCGCCAGGGTGGTCTTACCGCCGCCGGAGGGTCCTACGAAAGCGATATGTTCTCCTTCTTTGATATCCAGATTAATCTGATGCAGGGCATCGCGCTCTGCATTTTCATAGCGGAAGGATACATTCTGCAAAGCAATGGAATGTTCCCGGATGTTCTGCTCCATTTCCGCTTCCGGCAGAGCTTTTCTGTTTAAGATGCTGTCAATTCTGTTTAGGGAATCTTCCACAAGCATCTGGTTTTCTCCGCCGTATGCGATCTTATTTAAGGTAACTGTCAGTACCGGCGTAATGATGATGTAGAACAGCAGGTTGATCAACAGTTCCGGATCTCCACTCGCCCCACCGAACCAGTAAGCGGCCGCAATCAGAACGGCGAAGATGGCATTGATCAATGTGGTGAACCCCACCATAGGCCACATCAGTTCCAGCGTATAGGCAATGACCCATTTTTCGTATTTTTTAATGGAGGTCTGGAAACGTTTAAAAGAAAATACCGACTGTCCGAAGGTCTTCACCACCGGAATACCGCGGACATATTCCACCGCTTCACTGGACATTTCCTCCAGTGCATTCTGGTATTCCGTCATTTTATCCTTCATGCGCTGCCCGGTCATGGCACCCATAATGAGGAATGCAAATACGACGGGCACGAGGCTTAACAGCCCCAGTTTCCAGTCGAATACTACAAGTAAAAGCAGCAGTCCCACGGGCGTTGCCATGGCTCCGGCCTTATCCGGCATCTGGTGTGCCAGGTAGGTCTCAGTGGCTGCGGTGGATTCATTAACGATCTTGCGGATCTTGCCGCTGCCCTCGCTGTCCATGAATCCCATGGGCAGCGTCAGAATATGACGCATCAGAGTGCTTCGCATATTCGCCTGTACATGAAAGGCGGCAATATGGGAGCACAGCAGTGCGCAGATATAAATGAGCATGGAAAGCAGTGCAAATCCCACAGCACTCCAACCTAACCCCGACAGATTCTGCGCCTTGCTGTAATCCGGCGCTGCCAGCACAACTTCCTGCATGATCCGCCATATGTAATAGAGCGGTAATAATGCAATCAGAGCACTGGCAGCAGACAGGATCCATGACGCAATGGTCAGATACTTGTAATTACCTGCATACGCAAACAGCTTCTGCATAGAACTTTCTTTTTTCATGTGATCTTTCCCTCTCTCCTTTTATGCATTTTGTCATAACACTGTCTGTTTGGAATTGGTTCTTAATTAGTCGTGACTAACCGATGGTTTTTAGAAACGGCTGCCTTTAACTGTTCCAAAAGCAGCCCTTTTTTTCATTCCAAATTTCATTCCAGATTTCATCCCCGATGTTATCCCATCTTTATGAGGGCACCCCAGCCGCCGTAGTGATATTTCTCCAGCATATGGATATATTTCCTGGCGGTGTCTCTGTCCATGCGGTGGCGAACGACTTCAAACATGCTGTCAAACATGGCTCTCGCCGTAATATGTACGAAATCCTCCGTAATCATGCTGCCATCCTGCAGGGGCGCTGTCGCCTCCATGTACTTATAGGTGTACTCTGTCTCGATGTCCACCAGCTGTTCCACAAAGTCCTGGTACCTGGTACCATAGGAAGCATCCAGTAGCAGCCGGAATTCCTCAAAATGGTCGTAAACATAATCTAACATTCCATCCATGCCGGACATCGTATATTGCTCCAGCACCTTCGGCTGTTCCTCCGCTTTGGTCGCGTGAAAGGTTTCCTGAATCTGCAAAAAGATTTGAATCAACCCATCCGCCGCCGGTTTTACCAGGGCACTGAACAGTCCTTCCTTGTCCCCGAACCTGGAATAGATGGATCCGGTGGTAGTGTCTGCCTTCGCCGCAATGGTCCGCAGGGATGCTTCGGAATATCCTTTTTCCAGGAATTCTTCTTTGGCACAGGCGAGAATTTTCTCTGAAACTCCTTCAATCGGTTTTGTCATTTTTCCTCCAAACATTTATAACAGTGTTATATAACACTGTTATAAATATAAATACCTTTTCTTTTTTTGTCAAGAGAGGAAACCTATTTTCTATAAGGAGATCTCGGAAAGCATGGCTTTCACCCCTGCAATATTCCCGGCGCTCATGGACAGTTTTCTCGCTCCCAGCTCTACTAACCGTCTGGCTGTCTCCGGATTGCCCGCCATCTCCCCACAGACGGAGATCTCTTTTTCGCGTTTCGTAAATTCTTCAAATACAAATTTTAGCAATCGTAACATTGCTGGGGAATCGCTCCGGTAATAGTCTGCCACTTCCGGATTCATCCGGTCCGCCGCACACACATACTGTGTCAGGTCGTTGGAGCCGATGCTGGCGAAGTCTACCTCCTCCGCCGCCAGATCCGCCATCAGCGCAATGGCGGGAATCTCGATCATAATGCCTACGCGGATCTGCTCGTCATATGCCTGCTTTCGCTCCCGAAGCTGCCTTTTTGCCTCCTCAAGGAATCCTTTTGCCTGTCGGATATCCTCAATGCTTCCGATCATGGGGAACATGATCTGCAATGGTCCGTAGGCGGAAGCCCGAAGTGCTGCCCGCAGCTGTGTCAGGAACAGTTCTTCTTCCGTAAAGCATAGTCTGACCGCCCGTTTTCCTAAGAACGGATTGTCCTCTTTGGGGAGTTCCATATAAGGTAATGTCTTGTCGCCGCCGATATCCAACGTCCGCAGCGTCACCGGGCGCCCGTCCGCTCTCTGTACCACCTGTCTGTACGCCGCGAACTGCTTTTCCTCATCCGGCAGTTCCTGTCCTTCCATATAGAGGAACTCTGTGCGGAACAGTCCGATAAAATCATACTGCCCCGTAGGGGCGTCGAATTCCGGCGAGCCGATGTTGATTCCGATTTTGATCTGCGTCCCGTCCTTTGTCATTGCCGGACGGTTCAGGAAATTCTGCTCTGCTTCTTTTTTTAGAGCAAATTCCCGCTGCTTTTCCCGGATATTTTGAAGGGTCTCTTCGCAGGGATCCGCAAACACTTCTCCCGTGATGGCATCCATCGCCACCACAGTTCCCGTTTGGATCTCCTTCGTCACTTTCGGAATCCCCAGGATTGCCGGGATTCCATAGCTTCTTGCCAGAATCGCGGAATGGGAATTGGCACCGCCGTTCTCCGCAAGGATCCCCCGGATATGCACCCGGTCCATGGTCGCCGTATCGCTGGGCAGCAGATCTTCCGCAATCAGGATCACATCTTCCGTAAAATGAGACAGGTCACATTTCTCCTGTCCCGTCAGGATCCGGAGTAACCGATCTCTGACATCCGCAAGGTCCGCCGCCCGTCCGGCAATTAACGGATCCTCCACGCCCGCCAGCAGTTCCGCGAATTCCGTATAGACTTTGCTGACCGCACTGTCCGGTGTCATGTGCTCGCCGCAGACAGCATCCCGGATCTCCTCTAAGATCTCTTCATCCGCAAGCAGCTCCCGGTGGACACTGAATATCTTGGCTTTGTCCGCATCTTCCGTACACATACGATCATACAACGCAATCAGTTCCTGCTCTGCCCGGGCGCAGGCTTTTTGAAATTCTCCGTATTTTGCCTCTTCCTGCCCCTCCGGGAAATATTCCGGTTCCGTCATCAGCTTTCCGGGGACATACACATAGGCTTTTGCACAGGCAATTCCTGCCGATACCGGGTTCCCCTGCCATCTTTTTTCCATACGCATCTACCGCCTTTATTCTCCGAAACCGCTCTCCACCAGTGCGGCAAGTTCTGCCACTGCCTGTTCCTCATCCGCGCCTTCCGCCGCAATCTCGATCTTCGCGCCCTGCCCCAGTCCTTCCGCCAGGATCCGGACCACCGATTTGGCATTGACCGGTGCGCCGCCCTCTCTGCAGATGGTGATTTTGCTTTCGTATTTTTTGGCTGCCAGCACGAAATCCGAAGCCGGTCTGGCATGCAGTCCTGTCTTATTTATGATCTCAACCTGTCTTTTCGTCATTGTCACTCCTCTTTTCTGCCTTGGGAAAGCACGCTGGCTCCATTGGTACGGATGCATTCCCGATACCACGCAAAGGAATCTTTTCTCTTCCGCTCCAGTGTTCCGCTTCCGTCATCGTTCTTATCTACATAGATAAATCCATAACGCTTCTTCATCTCGCCGGTGCTGGCGCTGACCAGATCAATGCAGCCCCAGGGGGTATATCCCATCAGTTCCACGCCGTCCTGCACTGCCTCCCACATCTGCTGTATGTGCTCCTGCAGGTAGGCAATGCGGTAAGTATCATGGATTTGTCCGTCTTCCGCCACTGAATCCACCGCTCCCAGACCGTTTTCCACGATCATGAGCGGAATTTGGTATCTGCCATATAATTCGTTCAACAGATACCGCAGTCCCTTCGGGTCGATGATCCAGCCCCAGTCACTGGCATGCAGATAGGGATTTGCCACACCGAGCATCATATTTCCCGCCGTCTGTGTGACTTTCGGATCCACCGTGGCACAGCGGGAACTGTAATAGCTGAAGCTTAAGAAATCCACGGTTCCGTTTCTCAGGATCTCGTCATCCCCTGGTTCTTTCGTGATCTGAATCCCATTTTCCCGGAAAAAGCGCTCCGCAAAATAAGGATAGGCTCCCCGCACGCACACATCGCCGCACAGCCAGTTGCTGCGTTTCATCTGTGCCTGCGCTTCCAGCACGTCCTCCGGGCTGCAGGTATAGGGATACACCCCCGCTGCAGACAGCATACAGCCCACCCTGCTCTGCGGGCAGATCTCATGTGCCATTTTCACCGCCAGCGCACTTGCTATGAACTGGTGATGCAATGCGGTGAATCTCAGGCTTTTCTCCGCCAGACTCTCCGGGGCTCCCATCCGCTTCATTCCAAACAGATCCTCACCATCCTCCGGCAGGATTCCTCCGGCTAAAAGCGTTCCGAAACGGCTGACCAGGGTGTTCATCTCGTTAAAGGTCAGCCAGTAGTGCACCAAGTCCTTATATTCCCGAAATACCGTCTCGCAGTAATTCAGGAAAAATCCAATCACCTTCCGGTTCGTCCAGCCGCCGTACTGCTCACACAGAGGATAGGGCATCTCGTAATGGGATAAGGTCACTAACGGTTCGATCCCGTATTTTTTACAGGTCTCAAAGACCTTCCGGTAAAATTTAAGCCCCGCAGGATTCGGCGTCTCCTCGTCTCCTTTGGGAAATATCCGGCTCCAGGCAATGGACAGTCGGAATACTTTGAATCCCATCTCGGCAAAAAGTGCGATATCCTCTTCGTATCTGTGGTAAAAATCGATTGCCTCATGGCTGGGGTAGGTCTCTTCCGGACGGATCTGCCTGGTGAAGCGCCGCGGAGACGTTTTCGTCCCCGCGGTGATATGATCTGCAACAGAATCTCCTTTTCCGTCCGTCTGCCATGCGCCTTCCACCTGATTGGCTGCCACCGCACCGCCCCATAAGAATCCTTCCGGAAATGTTCTCCGTTTTTCTTTTTCTTCCATATATTACGCTTCCTTTGCCTGTGCTTCTTTTGCTACCAGTTCCTTCTCATATACTTTGAAGAACGGCCAGTAGCAGGCAAATGCTACTGCAAATGCGATCACCGGAATAAAGATATTAGTCCATGACAAGGTCGTCAGATACTGGGCAAATCCGATGGGCAGGTTCGCGGTGATGGAGATATATGCCGGTTTGAAAAAGCCGATCATGTATCCGAAGTAGCAGAGGATCATGGTGATCACGGGATTCAGGATAAAAGGAATGCACATGATCGGATTATACATGATGGGGTAACCGAAGATCACCGGCTCATTGATATTGAAGAGACCGGGAACGATGGCTGCCTTGCTGACTGCCTTTAACTGCTCCGACTTCGAGAACAATCCCATGACACACAATGCCAGTGTATTACCGGTACCGCCACAGCAGTTGATAATACCGAACAGTGCTATGGGCATGAATACCAGCGCCTGCCCAGCCTCATGGTTGGCATAGTTGGTAGCGTAATACTGCATCAGAG